>DAIPYV010000008.1:0-33479 GCA_036782555.1 Saprospiraceae bacterium | reverse complement strand
GCACCAGATCCTAAGTCTGGCGTGTCTACCAATTTCACCACACCCGCAAAATAATGACGACTTTCTTAAAAAGCGACGCAAAGGTAATGCTTTTACATAAAATAAAAAATATTTTAGTAAATTTTATTTTCAGAACTCAGAATCAATTAATCAAGAAAAACAATCGTATTGTTCCACCAGTCTTCAATCAAACTAATGCATAATGGGATGACCTAATTATTTAGAGTCAAAACTCTTGATTCCTAAAATCCAGAGTTTTTATCACCTTTTTTTCTTGTAGAGCCAGTTCCTTTTGTCTTTGTAGACCCTATAGGACGGTCCATGTTTATATCATTTTCTCCAGCGACTTTGATATCCACTCTTCTATTCATATAGTTGCTCTTAACACTTGATGGTATAGGAGGTGTGGTACCTGCACCATACATTACTTTGATTCTGTTTTTGTCTATTCCATATTGAGACTCTAAATAATCCGCTACGTTTTGGGCTCTATCATAAGCCAATGCATCACTATTGGCACCATCAGTCACTCCAAAAACTGTTATATTTAGATCAGGATTCGTTTTCATAACCTCATTAATATGGTGTAAATGACCATAAAATTCCGGCTTAATATTTGACCTTCCTGCATCAAAATGCACCATCGGTAGGAACCAATTGCCACTATCTGCATTGCCAAATGCTTCCACCTTGTTAGCTATTGCAGCATCTACCTCTTCTTTAGTCATTATTGTAGGCACATTCGCTACGCCATCTTTGTCAATGGCATAACCCCTTGGCGAGAAGGGCTCTTTATCTAAATAGTCAGGAATTCCATCTCCATCACTATCCACTATGACGCCTCGAGTATCAACTATGGCTCCAATAGGAGAATTTGGTTCCTTATCTAATAAGTCTATTACACCGTCACCATCGCTATCTGTCAAATCAAATATTGGTCTTTGCTTAAGAGAAGAAATATCGTTCATATGGACATCTAATGGATTTAACCAATAGAGGGGCTCTGATACTTTTTTAAAGTTGCCTATATTTACTCCAAATCTTAAGCTTGTAAAATGTGCCACATCATTATTGTTCGTTTGATCTGCCGATGTCCTAAATTTTATGCCATCCAAATAATCATTATCCGATATTATGACTGTATGCTCCAAACTTACATTAATTCGCTCATTTATTTTCCTACTGATACCTGTAGCTACATTTAAAACAAAATGTATATTAGTTTCATCACCTAAACGAAATATACCCGCTTTTTTAAAACCTTCGGTTTCGAACGTATTATCGTATCTTTCTTTTATATCTCTAATTATCTGTCTTCTTCCCGCTCTAGTATCAAAATTATTATTATTTGAAATCGATGCCAAACCTGTATAAGGTAAATCGTTGGCATCTAATAGATTCAAACGTACATCACTGGAAGAAAGTCCAGCACCAGCTAATGCATACCAATTCCATTTATTCCTATCCTTATGAAACAATAGATTTCCAATATTAAATACTGTCTGTAATGACATGTATCTGTACTGTGTCCTATACATTGGAAACCACCCTTCCGGACTATTTATGTAAGGCTCCCAGCCTTGAAAATTTAAGTTGCCTCCACTCTCAACCAAACCTCCACCAAATCTACGATGTTTATATACTTGTGGGTCTATTCCTGTTGCAACACCATAGAAAAATTCGCCTCTTAATGAAAAGGTATAATTAATAGCTTTTCTTAAATGAACTCCAAAACCATAACCTCCGGGAATGGTTGTATTTACATCTCCATCAATAAAAAAATGTCCAATATTAATACCTAATTCCCATGCGTGTTTTGGTTTAGGCGGATATTTAGAAGATCCTATCCTCCAACTTTTAGTTTGATCCTCACTAGTTGTCGATTCATCTGTGATCAACGATGCCTGCTGGGCTATTGAGCTCATCCCAAAACTCATAATAGCTAATAAAGTTACTAGATTAAACAAACTAAATTTCATGGTTTAAAGATTTTAAATTTTTATTTAATAACTTCTTGGGATGAATTTATTATTTTTCCTTTATTACTTCTAATGCTTGTATCATAGAACGCGTACTTATTGAAAATGTTGAATTATTTTCTATATATAACCTACTCATAAATTTGTATATTACCTGAGATATATCATTAAAAATACTTTCATCGGTCAAGTCAATATTTTTTTGCATCAGATAAGCAAAAACACGGGCCATGCCACAATTAGCGACAAAATCTGGAATCAAAGTGATTTTACTATCTAATTCCTTGGCTGTATCACCAAAAAAAACCTTGTCATCAGAAAAAGGAACGTTAGCTCCACATGATATGACTTCTAATCCGTTTTTCATCATTCTTTCTACTTGTTCATTTGTAACAAGTCTAGACGCAGCGCCTGGAATAAATATATCACATGGCACATCCCAAATTCTTTCATTTGTCGTTACAAAATCTTCTTTGGTGCACGACAGAGTATTATCCTTCTTATTAATAAACAAATCTGTAATTACTCCAAATTCAAAACCATCTTCATTAATAACACCTCCATCTCTGTCTATAATGCCTACTATCTTAGCTCCGTACTTTGAGAGATAATAACCTGCAGCTGATGCTACATTACCCCAGCCCTGAATGATGACTTTCTTACCTACTAAATCCTCTTGACGAAAGATATCATAAAAATGTCTTACAGATTCAGCAACGCCGTAACCTGTAGCCATATCAGCAACTGCATATTCCTGATTGGTATCTGGAACATAATTCTTATTGGAGACAATCTTTGAAACTCCGTGTCTTAATTGACCTAAAATATTTACTTTTTCTCCATCTGATGGCTTTAAATATCCATTCACTATTCCCTCTTGTGGATGCCACAATCCAAGACTTTCTGTAATAGGCACCACATCCCGCAGTTCATCTACGTTGAGGTCGCCTCCAGTTCCATAGTAAGCTTTTAAAATTGGGATAACTGCCTGATACCATCTTTTAAGTACTTCCTCACGTCTTGGATCTCGGGGATCAAAATCTATTCCCGACTTCGCACCACCTATATCAGGGCCACAAACAGCAAATTTCACCTGCATCACTTTAGCTAATGCTACAACTTCATCTTTAGTAAGACCTCTTCGCATCCGCGTACCTCCACCAGCAGCTCCATTCTTTAGCGAATTAATAACTATCCAGCCTTTGGCATATGTGAAAGGATCATTCCATTCAAAAACTACTTCTGGCTCTTGACTCTTATATTCTTCTAGTTTTATTTCCAACTCTTCAATACCCTCTATTTCTTTTACCATTTATCATTAATTTTATATAATAAAAATTTTATATCTTTGCATCAAAAAAGTGATATGACAGAAAACAGTTTGACAGAATCATCAAAATATCCTCATAAAAGTAACTTTTTCTCAGACTTTATCTCTTTACCTTTTGATCATTTTGAAAACAACAAGACTAACGTAGTCCTCATTTTTGGTAGCCACGCAGTCGCTGAAAACTTTCGCAAATGTAGTGATTTATTTTTTAATCATTTCAAAAATATTATAGTTTTTGATGGAGGTCATATAATTAATACTAATAATATAAAAATATCCTCAATTTATTCCCTAATTGAACATAATTACTGTAAAGCTATCTTTATTGGCTTCGATAATAAATTTATATCTCTCTTACTAGAAAAATCACAATTTTCCTTGTGTCATATTGGAAATAGTATAAAAACTCCATCTACAAATTTTAATTTGGACAATACATCTTTTGTTGGCTATCAGAGGCATCTCAATACCTATGATACTACTTTATATCTCGAAAACAATACATATAAATCTATCAGTCTCGGTACAATGCGAACTTATCCCTCTTTGTCTGAAGCAATTCTCAGAGATACCCAATTGTCTTACCTTAACCTGAATGTACTGAAATGGTCAGAATGTGGTCTCACTGAGGGAAGTCTTCCTACAGGTATGACCACAGAAGAACTCTGTCAAATAGGACATTATTTGGGTGGAGCTCCTGATTTAAAAGGAATTTTTATCGATGGAGGACAACTATTGAGTAGCTCTTACGAACTAAGTCTTATAACAGCAGAATTTATTTGGTATTATTTAGAAGGTCTTAATATGAAATCCTGTGTTCACCCATCTGAATCTGATGATTTTTCTGAGTTTTTAGTTGTGACAGACAATATAGACATTGATATAGTTTTTCTCAAAAACAATACCCATGGGCATTGGTGGATAAAGGCAGAAACCGAAAACACAAGCAGATTTATGGCCTGTACCCATGAAGAGTATCAATCCACGCTTAATGATGAAATACCAGATAGAATATTGAAATTCATCAATTCATTAATCTAAGTGTATTACTTATTCACGATTTTACTTAATGTATTATTCAAATACTTGCAAAAGTCGCTCCACCGCTATGCCTCTGGAACCTTTTAGCAAAACATAGGTGTCATTGAGATTCATGTTTTTAAATTTAGGTTTTAAGTCATCTACATTAAGATAAAAATCAAATCTGTACTTATCCCTAAACTGATAAAAATTAGGCCCTATAAAGTACGCTTCTTTTATTGAGTGATGTTCGACCCATTTTATTATAGTTTCATGCTCGGCTTCAGTTGAATCGCCTAATTCCAACATATCTCCTAAAACGACTATTTTATTATCCGTTATTTTTGAAAAATTGCTAATTGCTCCATTCATACTACTTGGATTAGCATTATACGCATCAAGAACTATGGTTGTAGTTCCTCTTCTAATTAATTGAGACCTATTATTTTCAGGTAAATATTCTTTAATCGCTGCTAAACTGTCACTAAGTTCTATTCCAAAATACTCGCCCATAGCCAAAGCACTCGCTATATTATTTATATTGTAGTCACCATATAGTTGAGTATGCACTAAATGGGATTTAAATTCAAAACTCAGTGTAGGGTTAGATTGTATAATCTTAATGTCAGAAAGTACTGAATATGGAATTAAATGTATTTCTTTTGGTAAAAGACTGGCTAAAGTATCATCATTAGTGTTAAAGAAAATTTTACCTCCTGTTTTATGTATATATCTATACATTTCCGACTTACCTTTTTTGACGCCCTCTATACCTCCAAAGCCTTCTAAGTGGGCTTTACCTATATTGGTTATCAAACCATAATTTGGCATACTAATATGACACAGCTCATTGATCTCTCCCTGATGATTAGCGCCCATTTCCAATAACAATATCTCGGTGTCCAATGGCGCTTGCAATATAGTCAATGGCATACCTATATGGTTATTGTAATTGCCTTCTGTGGCATGAATTTTATATTTCTTTGCCAATACATCTCGACATAATTCTTTGGTTGTAGTTTTTCCATTCGATCCTGTCAGCGCTATAACAGTCTTATATAAATCTAATCTTTTAATGCGTGCTAATTCCTGCATGCATTTCAATACATCATCCACTAAAATGTACCGTTCGTTTTTGACAACGTTTTTATTGTCTACAACTACATAATCTGCACCGGCATCTAATGCAGATTCTGCAAATTGATTGCCGTCAAAATTCCCCCCTTTTAATGCATAAAATACGCATCCCTTAGAAACCTTGCGACTGTCAATGGTATTTTTTGTATATGAACCTAGTATTTGGTATATTTCTTGAATTTCCATAAATAAAAAAACCCCTACACAAGTGCAAGGGTTCATATTTTAATTAAAAATAATTATTTATATCTACGGTTAACTGTTTTACCTTTTTCGGTAAAAGTATTTCCGCCTACATCTTCATTGCCAGAAGCACCACCTACTCTTATCATGGCACATCTAAAACCTATAGTTCTATCCGCTTTATCCTCATCCTTATATCTTCTCGTACCAGGAGACAACCAATACAATCTATCAGCCCATGATCCACCTTTGTAAACTTTTGATTTATTACTTACCAATGTGGTCTCACCATAAAGATATTTAATGTTTTCATCGTCACCGTCTTCTCCATCTTCATGACCACGTACGTCTCCTTTCTTATAATTTTCTCTTGAAGCGGCCTCCTCATCATCTATATACCTATATTTAAGCATACCTAAAGAATCCTTTTCTATTGGCTTGCCTTCTTCATCAATGATTAAAGTCTGAAATTTATTACCTCTGAATGGGTTAAGATCATGATTTTCAGCATCATTTAATGTCAATGATGTAGTAGGCCTATATGTATCCGCTGTCCATTCATTGACATTTCCAGCCATGTTATACAATCCAAAATCATTAGGGAAGTAAGATCTCACTGGACCACAAAAAGACGCGTTATCGTTAAGGTTTCCAGCAAGTCCCATATAATCTCCTCTACCTCTCTTGAAGTTAGCCAAGATACGACCTTGTGTTTTTGTTCTTTTTTTGTATCTTGCGGTATTACCATTCCAAGGGAAAAATCTTCTATCAGAATACACCTCATCCTCAGATGTAGGTTGGTTTCCTATTAATGCTAATGCTGCATATTCCCACTCCGCTTCTGTAGGAAGTCTATAATCTGGTAATAGAACTCCGTCATCAAACTGAACAGGCCTTTCACCTCCATTAACTAAATCAGGTAAATTCTTTTTTACATTTCCTTGGTACTGACCATTAAGATATGCTTTTGAATCAAAATTGTCAGAGTCCTTTGAATCTGGAGTCATATTTAATATTCCTCTCTCGACTAATATCATTTCATTGACTCTATTGGATCTCCATTTTGCATATTCATTGGCTTGAATCCATGTTATACCTACCACAGGGTAATCATCATAAGATGGATGTCTAAAATAGGTCTCTACCAATGGTTCATTAAATGCCAGCTCTTCTCTCCATACCAATGTATCAGGCAAAGCATTTCTGTAGACCTCTGGATAACTAATATACCTAGTCCTTAAAAAATGTAAATACTCTCTGTAATTACTATTGGATACCTCTGTCTCATCCATGTAAAAAGAGGAAACTGTCACCCTTCGAGGTACATTGTTAAACTCATAGGTAACATCTTGTTGTGTTAAACCCATAGTAAAAGTACCTCCCTCTATTAATACAAGATTAGGACCTTCAATCTGACCTTCATAATTTTTGCGCTCAAAGCCTCCCCATTCTGGATCATTATATTTCCATCCAGTGGCAGACGAACGCTCTTCGCCCTTACTACAAGAGCCAAAGATTAAAGCAAAAACAGCCATTAGGCTGAGAGAATAAATTAAATTCTTCATTGGATTGATATTCGATTTTCAATTTAGCGCTCAAATATATGACATATTTGACATTCGCAAACAAAAATTACATAAAAAAATAAAAAATTACCTAAAATTGGGTAATTAAGTCCTATCTAAATATAGCAAAACAGTCATTATAGTTTTGCTTTTGGGGATATAAATAATCAAAATTGAGAACTATTCCTATTTCGTGGCTACCGCCTTGTCTTATACTCAATTGAGAAGTCGTGTAGTCAAAACTATAGGCAATCTTAAAAAAATCTTGCTTTATTCCAAAACTAGTAATCAATGCATCTCCATTAAATACGGAATGACGGTACCATAAACCTCCGTGAAACTTATTCACTTCAAGATAGCTTCCTACGTTGATCTGATTATATCCTCCCTGTCTTTGAAACATTATGTTGGGAGATATTAACGTAGGGAGTGTGTTTTTATTGCCTTCCCTTATAACAATTTGAGTACCTCCGTGAATTGAGATCCTAGTTGGAATAAAATTATTCTCCCCAAAAGTAAGAAACGATATCTCTGGGGTATTGAGATTTTTCATACTAATGCCTATATAATAATAAGGTGATGAAAGCACCATTCCCGCGCCTACATTTAAATAATTTTGATTCAAGTTATCACTTTGCACTTCTGCACTAGTACCTATGGTTCCAAATCTAGAGTTGATAGCATCCCCGAAAACAAGCTTATCCCAATCCAAGCTCACATTCTTAATACCTACTTCAAGCCCACCTTTAATATAGGTTTCTTTTTTAATTTTTATTTTATAACTATAATATCCTGTTATCCCAGTATTTTTTAATGTGCCGTTACCCGCATTATCTGCCAATACATTAAACCCTATTCCACTATTCAAACTATTTATATATTGGTCGTATGATAGTGAGTATGTTGTGTACACTTGATCTAGTCCAGGCCATTGATTACGATAATTTAGTTGAAATATAGGACCGTGCGACTGACCAGCTAGGGCAGAATTTAACAGTAGGTGTGCGTTATAAAATTGACTAAATACAGGATCTTGGGCACATACGTTTAAACTAATACCTAAAATCACACCTGCCAATACAAAAATTTCTTTAACTATCTTTCTGGTTACCATTCACCTTGTTTTAATTCAATAATTTAACTGAATTCTTACAACCAACATTAAATTTTAACATTTAATACTACAATACCTTATGACCTTTTTCCGTTTTAACAAAACATTTATAACTTTAACGTTTATTCCTTTAACATTATTTCTTAATTATAGATTTTAATTTATTAATTAATTTTTTTTATACTATTCTAAATTAACGTAATTATCTAAAAATCTTTTCTAAGTCTAAATAAAAAATGATAATGAATTTTTTGACTAAAATCTTTTGGAGCCTTTTTATATGGTTAATGTTTTTTGCAAACATCTATGCTCAACATACCAAGACAAACAAATATCAAATAAACTACAGTGATGATTATCGTCAAATCACACTTCAAGGTACTATAAGCGAAAAACATGCCGAATTGATGTCTTTTTATTCAAAATCTAATATTTCACCAGCTTTTTTGGTAGATTATAAGATAGAAATTGTAGAAACAACTCAAATTTCATCTGACAACTGGCAGAGCATCATCGTTGATAATGAAGATTTTGAACATCATACAGAAATCACTGAGGTAAAAGGAAAATTTCAATTACTTTCTTACATTTTTCCATATAGAAAAATAGATAGTAATACTATCGAAGTGGTTAAATCTTTCAATCTAATTTACACATTCGAAAACATCCCTTCAAGAGCATTTAGAAATCCACTTGCCACTTATACTTCTGTCCTTGCTTCCGGAGATATTTATAAAATAAAAGTAGAAAAAAGCGGACTACACAAAATAGATAGGGCTTTTCTAGAATCAGATTTGGGTATTAATCTTAATAATATCAATCCAAGACATTTAAAAATATACGGCGCTAGAGGCGGTAGAATACCAGAGGCCAATATTGTGGATAGAATAGATGATTTGGAGGAATTACACATACATGTAGAAGGTGAGGGTGATGGTAAGTTTGATAATAATGACTACATATTATTTTATGCTGAGGGTGCAGATTTATGGTCATATAATTCGACTACCTCAAATTATATTTATGATAAAAATATTTATGATGATTACAACTATTATTATTTAAAAACATCTGGTGACAATGGAAAACGAATCTCTAAAATAAATCATACTAGTTTAACTCCAGAAAAAACAGCTACAAACTACGACTATCTACAAAGATACGAAGAGGACAGAATCAATTTATTGGGTGCATTTTCTCAAACTTATGGGTCAGGTAAAGATTGGTATGGAGACATTTTTACTCAAGGAAATCGTACAAGAAATTACACCAATCGTTTTGATTTTTCGGGTATAGAATTAGTCCAACCCGTATCGGTTGGGATGGCTTTTGCAGGTAGAAGTACGTCATCGCATTCCGTGGAAATCAACTTAGATGGTCAAAGATTGACCTCCAACATAGCACCTGTATCTTTTTCAAATGAAAGCGAAACAACTTATGCTGTAAGGACAGTACTTAATCAAAGTACTAGTATATCTAATAATAGTCCTTCGTTGAGCGTCACTATGGTGGATAATAATTCCAATTCAACAGGTTGGCTGGACTACATATCCATCATCTCCAAAAGGTTTTTAAATTTAGGTAATAACCAAATGACGTTTAGAAATCAAGAGCTTATAGACGTGGAGACAGCTGCATTTAGATTGAGTAGCTTTACTAACCAAAAAATATGGGACATTACCGAGCCACTATACCCTAAAGAAATGGAAATTAAAAATAATACCCTTACTTTCATAACAGAAGGACTAAATAGGGAATTTTTATCTCATACAGGGCTCACTAGTGCATTTTCACCCACAGCAGTAGGTAAAATCGATAATCAAAACCTCCATGCTATGGAAGACCAAGATATGGTTATAGTATATCATCCTCTCTTTAAAAAAGAAGCTGAAAGACTAGCCAATCATAGAACATCCACTTATGGATTAAAAGTTTTAGTAGCCTCTACAGAAGAAGTATATAATGAATTTGGTGGAGGAAAAGCCGACCCAACTGCTATAAGAGATTTAGCCAGACTTTTACTCTACAGAAACCCTAACTTTAAATACCTTCTTCTTTTTGGAGATGCAAGTTATGATTATAAAGGACTAATGAGAGACATTAATTTTGAAAACTTTGTACCAACATATCAGTCCAGTGAATCTTTGAGCCCACTTTCAGCTTTTCCTACCGATGATTATTATGGTTTGTTAGGGTCCACCGAAGGAATAGATTTGCGAGGAGGTTTGGATATTTATGTAGGTAGACTTACTGTAAGGACTGAGATAGAGGCAGAAAATGTGGTCAATAAAATCATTCACTATGATACTAACAAAAACAGATTTGGGGACTGGAGGCTACGCACAGGTTATGTAGCTGATGATGGAGATAATAATTTACACGCGAGAGACATGGATGTCATAGCTAGAAGAAATGAAGAAAGACAAAATTTACACAATAAAGAAAAGGTGTATATCGATGCCTATAAATTAGTCTCCACATCCGGTGAGCCCAGATTTCCAGACGCTAATAGAGCCATCAATGACAATGTATTTAAAGGACAAGTGGCATTAACCTATCTAGGTCATGGTGGCCCTTTAGGTTGGGCTCAAGAACGAATATTAACTGTGCCAGACATACAAAACATGTCCAATATGGACAAACTCACACTTATGATCACCGCTACATGTTCTTTTGGTAGTTATGACGATCCGTCGTTTACTTCACCTGCCGAACAAGCCTTAATCAATCCTCGCGGTGGGGCTGTAGCTCTTATGACGACTTCAAGGGTAGTTTTTACTAACTCTAATTTTCAATTGACCAATGCAGTTCATAATGTTTTATTTGAAAAAGAAGATGGACATGCGCCTTCATTTGGTCGCATCATGACCTATGGAAAAAATGAAGTACCCGGCATAAATTCAAGGAAATTTTCACTTTTGGGCGACCCTTCACAGAGAATAGGCTTGCCAGAATATAATGTTACGACAACTCAAATAAATGAAAAAGATGTCTTATTGGTTAAAGACACTTTAAGAGCGCTAAGCAAAGTATCTTTTTCGGGAGTCATCACAGATGATAACGGCGAAAAAGTATCCAATTTTAATGGTAAACTTTCTGCAACTGTTTTTGATAAAAAATCTCAACTTCAAACACTCTCTAATACAAGAAGCTCACCTAAGTTTGATTTTGAAATGTATAGGAATGTTCTTTTCAAAGGAACAGTATCTGTGGTAAATGGAGAATGGACCGTAACATTTTGGGTGCCTAAAAATATCGATTATAGATTTGGCAATGGAAGATTATCACTTTATGCGACTGATGGAGAAACAGATGCTGGTGGTGCCTTCGAAGATTTTATAATAGGAGGAACCAACGCTGATTTAGTCAATGATGATGAGGGGCCAAAAATCGAAGCATTTATGAATGATTTCAATTTTGTGAATGGAGGTATCACTAATAGCAATCCTGTATTATTATTAAGTCTATCTGATGATTTAGGTATCAATGTAACTGGAAGCGCTATAGGTCAAGACATCACTGCAACATTAGATGGAGATACAAGAAACATCTTTATTTTAAACGACTTCTATGAAGCCAATAAGGATGATTTTACTTCCGGAATAGTTCGGTTTCCTTTGAGAAATTTGTCTGTAGGCAGTCATTTTATGACAGCCAAAGCATGGGATATATCTGGCAACTTTACAGAAACACGCGTGGACTTTGTAGTAGCAGATCCAGCGGATTCTAAATTAATTAATGTCTTTAACTATCCTAACCCATTTCGTTCAGGCACAACTTTTCAATTTGAACATGATATGCCCAATACAGACTTAGAAATTTTAATTGAAATCTACTCAATAACAGGTAAATTAGTAAAAACTTTGAAAGAAATAAAATATTCCTCCGGTTTTAGAGTTAATGATATGTTTTGGGAAGGAAATGATGATTTCGGTCTTAGTTTAGCAAGAGGTATATATCTTTATAAAATCACAGCACATTCTAAAGAATTGAATCAAACCCGTGAAAGCAAGTTTGAAAAGTTAGTAAAAATGTAACAATAGATTTCATTTTAATTTATATATTTCAAATTAATAGTTTAAAAATTAAAGTTTAAACCATCCAGAATAATTTTTTTTCTTAATTTCGCACTTTTTTTAACGTACTATATATATGAATCTTAACAAAATAATTATTGTCTTATTGATAGGAGTAGGGATTTTTAACACAAAATCCACGGCTCAAGTTTTTGACCCCACAAGAGGATGTGTGGTAGATAACAATGGTCAATGTATATCCAATACGCTTTTGACAGCTGTACCCTTTTTACGTATTGCACCAGATGCCAGATCAGGCGGGATGGGCGATGCCGGTATCGCTGTGTCTCCAAATAGTAACACTATACATTTCAATGCAGCCAATATGGTTTTTGCAGAGGACCAATCAGGTTTTTCATTTACATACACACCATGGTTAAGCAATCTAAATTTAGATGATATCTTTTTACTTTATACTTCAGGATATTATAAATTAGATGAAAATCAGGCTGTGGGAGGTGCTATAAGATTTTTCTCTTTAGGAGATATAGAGTTTACAGATGCCGTAGGTGGCTCATTAGGAACAGGTCGCCCAAGAGAAGCTGAATTTTCTATAGCTTATGCACGTAAATTAGGAGACAAATTGTCAGCATCATTGACAGGTAAATATATTTTTAGCAACTTGGCTTCCGGCCAAAACGTGAATGGTATCGACATCAGTACAGGTAGGTCGTTTGCTGCCGACATAGGTATCAATTATCGAACTAAAGCTAATGTAGGAAGCTACAAAGGTGAATGGTCATTTGGACTAGCGGCCACAAATTTAGGCTCAAAAATAGCCTACACTCAGGATGCTGTTAGAGACTTTATACCGTCTAACTTAGGACTTGGATCGGCATTGAAATTAGACTTAGATAAATACAATTCTATCACGTTCGCTTTGGACTTTAATAAATTACTTGTCCCTACCCCTATCACCCGTTTCATATTAAATGCTGATGGATCTTCTGATATTAATCCTCGATGGGATGAAAACGAAAATGGCATAGGTGATTATAGAGAAAAAGCTCTTTTCCCTGGTATTTTAGGTTCTTTTGGTGATGCACAAGGTGGGTTTAGAGAAGAGTTTAAAGAAATAGCATGGAGTTTGGGGTTTGAATACTGGTATGACAAACAGTTTGCTTTAAGAGGTGGTTACTACCACGAAAGTGTAGAAAAAGGCAATAGAAGATTTTTTACTGTTGGAGCTGGTATCAAATATAATGTCTTTGGAATAGATTTTTCATATTTAATACCTAGCTCAGTTATACCTAATCCATTAGACAATACGTTGAGGTTCTCACTATTGTTTGATTTCTCGGTCTTTGAAGCCAACTAATCGTTAATGTATAACAAAAATATTTAAAGGCCTGTATCATACTATGCTACAGGCTTTTTTTAAAAATAAAATTTGGTTTTTGTATTTTTTAGATGTCTTTTGCAAACAAAAATACTAAATTATTAGTTTTTAGTGCAATAAAATTAAAAGTAAAAGTAAATGAGTGTAGAGTATAAGTCAGATGTGGAAGCGGTAGATGCAATGGCACTATCTTACAAAAACTTGAAGGAGGAAATAGGTAAAGTAATCATAGGCCAAGAAGATGTTGTTAAGGCCGTCATTATCTCGTTATTTAGTAATGGTCATAGCTTATTAGTGGGTGTGCCAGGATTGGCCAAAACTCTTTTGGTGAGTACTATAGCTGATGTTCTAGATCTCAATTTTAAGAGAATTCAGTTTACTCCAGACTTGATGCCATCAGACATTACTGGTTCTGAGATATTGGACGAAACCCGACACTTCAAATTCAATCCTGGACCTCTGTTTACCAATATTCTATTAGCGGATGAGATAAATAGAACGCCTCCTAAGACACAGGCAGCACTCCTTGAAGCTATGCAGGAAAGATCAGTTACTGTATCAGGTGTGAGGCACGCTTTGTCAAAACCATTTTTTGTGCTCGCTACACAAAACCCCATAGAGCAAGAAGGTACATACCCACTGCCAGAAGCCCAATTGGACAGATTTATGTTTAACATTCCACTGGACTATCCTTCATACCAAGAAGAAGTAGATGTGGTGAAGGCGACGACTTCCAATAAGCAATATACTTTAAAGAGCATTTTAACCGGTGACCAAATATTGGCTTATCAGTCACTTGTAAGGAAAATACCCATCAATGATAACGTATTAGAATATGCCGTGTCTTTGGCATCTAAAACAAGACCTAACACTGAAATGGCCACCAAAGATGTCAATAACTATATCTCCTGGGGTGCTGGACCAAGGGCCTCCCAATATTTGGTATTAGGAGCTAAGTGTCATGCCGCTATTATGGGTAAATATTCACCAGACAAAGAAGATGTACAAGCCATAGCTACCCTAGTCTTAAGACACAGAATAGTTAGAAATTATAAGGCAGAAGCAGAAGGTATAACAGAAGAGCAAGTGATTAAAACACTCTTTTAGTCTTCTAAATAGTATTGATATTCTACGTTAATAAAGATTTTAGGTTATCTGTATAATTTCATTTTTAATTATTGACGTAACTCTTTTTGATTTTTAACGTCACATTCTTGATGTCCTATTATTGTTTAATTATCTACATATGAAATATCTTAGCATTTTAATGATTACTCTAATTTTGGTATCTTGTGACCCAAAAGACTTTCAAAAAGTATTGGATGGATTAGGCAATGTACCACTTTCCAACGCAGATGTTGCAGCTGGACTAAAACAAGCTTTGGATCTTGGTGTCGGAGAAAGCGTTAAGACTCTTTCTGCCAACAATGGTTACTATAATTCAATTTATAAAATTCTCCTTCCTGAAGAAGCCAGAGTGGTCATCGATAGATTAAAATTTATACCTGGTTTTAGTAATTTGGAGCAAGAAGCCATCAAAAAAATTAATCAAGCGGCTGAAGATGCCGCTCAAAAAGCCGAACCTATATTTATTAGTGCAATAAAGCAAATGACCATAGAAGATGCTATGTCTATATTAATGGGTAATCAAAATGCTGCCACTCAATATCTTAATAATAAAACTTACAATGCACTCTATAATGAATTTAAACCTCTAATGGTGACATCGCTCAATAAATTTGGTGCCCTAGATTTATGGTCAGATGCCATCAATAGCTATAATAGTATTCCTTTCATAAATAAGGTCAATCCAGACTTGGCCGACCATGTTTGTAATAAAGCATTAATTGGCTTATTCGCTCTTATAGAAAAGAAAGAGGCTGGCATCAGAACTGATATTTCCCAAAGGTCCACTGAGCTCCTTCAAAGAGTTTTTTCAAGACAAGACAAAGGGTAGTTGAGTAAATATCCTCTTATTATTCAGCCATATAGTTAAAAAAATATTTGTTATCCGTACTTTTGTGAATCATTTAATATAAGTACTGATTATGAATAGTTGGGGACAGTGCATCTCATATAGAAGATTTGGTTACCAAAGCACATCTGACACGGGTATGAGATCAGAGTTTACCCGAGATTATGATCGGATTATTTTTTTATCAGCCTTCAGAAGATTACAAAATAAAACTCAGGTCTTTCCACTGCCCGGAAATGTTTTTGTGCATAATAGACTGACACATTCATTAGAAGTAGCATCTGTAGGTCGGTCACTGGGGAGTATCATAGGTAAGGCTATAGTTCAAAAATTTACAAATGAAATATCAGAAGATGATAAGATATTTTATCAGCATGAGCTTTCAGGCGTAATATCATCTGCATGCCTTGCTCATGATGTGGGTAATCCGGCATTTGGACATTCCGGTGAAAAGGCTATTTCCTACTACTTTGAATCCAACCAAAACAAAATCATAAATAACAAACTACTCAAGGAACATTTTAATGAGAATGAATGGGCAGACTTAATAAATTTTGAAGGTAATGCCAATGCTCTAAGACTTTTGACGAGACAGTTTAAAGGTAGGCTAGATGGAGGTCAAAGATTGATGTATGTGACATTAGCTTCAATTATTAAATATCCCTGCAGCTCATCTCAGACCAATAGAAGTATAGCACATAACAAAAAATATGGTTATTTCCAGTCTGACGTGGAGGCTTTCGATAAGATTATGCTGGAATTTGGGTTATTAAATGCGGACAACATCTGTCATAGGCATCCTTTTGTATATATTGTAGAGGCAGCAGATGACATCTGTTATACTATCATTGATATGGAAGATGCACACAGAATTGGTATTCTTTCTAGAGATTTTGTAGAACACAATTTTGTTTCGCTTTTGAAAGATATGGGTGACAATATACCCCGAACCAAAGAAATACTAGAAAAACTAAAAGATGACAACGAAGCCATAGCTTATTTACGAGCCAAATGTATCAACGGACTCGTACATAAATGCGCTGAAGAGTTTATGAAATTTGACACTGACATTCTAGAAGGCGCGTTTAATTCTACATTAATTGATGAAGTGGAAAAATCATGTCCTTTCCTAAAAGAAATTCAAAAACTATCTATTGAAAAAATCTATAATCATCCTTCAGTAATAGAAGTTGAACTAGCTGGATATAATGTCATGTCTGAACTTTTAGCAATATTTATGGATGCAGTGCTCAATGAAAGAAAAACCGCTTTGCATAATAAAAGCATACAGCTCATTTCTGCACAATACAACTTAGCTTACGAAAATGTCAGCTCCTACGAAAAAACAATGGGTGTACTTGATTTTGTATCAGGTATGACTGATGGATTTGCCACAGAATTGTATAGAAAGATAAAAGGCATAGATATTCCATCTCATAAATAATCCATTGATATCTAAATTTTAAGTTAATGTCATTTAATTCATTAACAATAAACTAAGTTATTGCGTTTGTAGTGAAGTTATTAAACACAATGAATATTCACAAGAATCTAGTTTTCTACCTTTTCATATTGCCTTTTTGGGGTCTTACTCAAAATAGCGAAGTTTTCCTTATAAATCCATCATTTGAAGATACCCCACACATGGGCGTCCCAGGCACCTCTATAGTAGGATGGATAGACTGTGGTCAGAGAAAGTTTATTGGAGAGTCACCTCCAGATATACATCCCGCCCAAGGCGGTGATGGGTTTTGGCAAAATAATCTTCCCGCTGCAGATGGTTCTACTTATTTAGGTATGGTAGTAAGAGATAATAATACTTACGAAACAGTAGGTCAGCAGCTATCAAAACCATTATTGAAAAATCAATGCTATAGTTTTACTATATTTTTATCTAGAGCCGCTAGATATGTCAGTATGACGCACATGACTCAGGCACCTGGAAACTATACTACGCCTATTGTTTTGAGAATTTGGGGAGGCCGTTTTGTTTGTGATGAGTTCGAATTGCTTGCAGAATCAGATGCAGTGGACAATACTAGCTGGCAAATAAATACTTTTACAATAAAACCTAAAAGAGATATAAATTTTATCTCTTTTGCAGCATTTTATAAAACGCCTACTTTATTTCCTTACAATGGCAATATATTAGTAGATGGTGCATCCTCGTTCAAAAAAATAATCTGTCCAGGTGAAGAACCAATAGCAGTGTTAGACAATAAGACAACGCACACTAATAATTCAGCTAATAAAACATCCACATCAAAACTTAATAATACAACCAAATCTGAAATAGCTGCCACTTCGGAAAAACCAAAAGTTCCATTTACACCTAAAATTTTGACAGAGCTTGACGCAAAGAAAGTTAAAAAAGGTCAGATAATAGAATTAAAAAACCTTCATTTCCTTCCTGACTCATTCAACATTACATCAAAGTCCAAACCTATATTGGATGATTTGGCGGGTTTTCTCAATTCTACAGATAATGTAAAAGTAGAAATAGGTGGCCACACTAATAGTGTACCATCAGATGAATACTGTGATAAGCTCTCGACCGCAAGAGCCAAATCCGTAGCTGAGTACCTAATAGCAAACGGTGTAGAGCAAAGCAAAGTCCAATTTAAAGGATATGGTAAAAGAAATCCTATTATGAGCAATAAAACTCAAAATGGAAGATTGCGCAATCAAAGAGTTGAAATTAAAATTCTCAATATAGAATAAGTTTATATTTTATTGGCTATAACATCCTTTACAGCTAGTCCAACGTCTGTAAATAAAAATTTATAGCCTGTATTCTGTATCTTCTTAGTATCTATTTTGTTAGAATTCAAAACAACTGCTGACATCTCACCCAAAACCAATTGAAGAATAAACTTCGGAGTTGGTAGTAACATTCCCTTCCATTTGTTGGCTTTCATTATGTTGTTCATCATTTCTTTGTTTGTTATCTGCTGAGGTGCCACCGTATTAATGACTCCATTGATATGACTATTTTCCAATGAGAATACTATAAAGTTAACCAAGTCTCTTATATGTATCCAAGGATAATATTGTTCTCCATTACCAAAATAATTAAAAACTCGAAACGGCTGAGTCATGAGCATTTTGGGTAAGGCTCCATCCTTTGTGGACATAACTATCCCTATACGAAAAATACACATCCTCTCGCTATATCTTTCCAATTTCTTTGATGCTTCTTCCCATAATACACAGCATTCTGACATGAATTCATCACCAGACGCTGACTCTTCACTTAGACTCTCGCCTCCTCTATGTCCATAAAATCCCACAGCCGAAGCCGCTAAATAGGATTTTATGTTATGATTTGTAGAGTCGAGGTATTTTGATAAGGTTTCAGCACTTTGAGTTCGTGAGCTGACTAGTTCTTGTTTCCTTTTTGGTGTCCACCTCTGATCGGCGATACCTGCACCGGCTAAATTAATTATATGCTGTGGCAACAGATTCGTTTCAATAATTCCTTTTTGTGTATCCCACAAAATTTCATGAGGTTTTGGACTTTGAGTTGTTTTACTTCTCGTCAATATGTAAACGTCATACTTGCTTTTATCAATATCTAAAAATAACTGTTGGCCTACTAGGCCTGACCCTCCAGCTATCCACACTATTTCTTTAGACATACTTCCAATATTTTTTGTAATAACACGACAATCATTATTAGGTTGTATATAAATCTACTTAACCCAACCCTATCTTACTGATTAATAAGATATAGTATAAATTATCAAAATCTATTCAGTATTTATAAGGCATTAACGCCGTCCTTATGACAATACAATATTCAAACCTAGACAGTATCCATTCTTATTTATTCATTAGTATGTTCTTTTCAGTTACACACCCTACTGTAATCATTGTTCTTGATAACTCAATAAAATTATAAGCAGAGAGCTATATAGAATTTTATAAAAATATATTAACTTTAGCTCTATGAGACAACGTTTTGAAGACTTAATGTATCTACTAGGTATAAGGACGCTTTTAGTTTTTTTTACAAAATCTTGAGAATGAAATATTTTTTGCTCGTTGTGACTATAATTGTTTTTGCCACATCTTGTTACAAAGATGAAATAACTTTTAGACCGAACTTTAACCAATCTTCTAATGCGGCACAATTTCTATCCCAATTCTTAAACGTTAATAGTTACTACGAAATAGAATTAGTTGATGATAAATCATTTATAACGCTTCAAGACGGTAGCGTTATGGAAATCTCACCCAAATCATTTAAAAATAAAGATGGTATTGTTATAGAAAAAGGAATCATTACAGCTAAAATAACTCAACTTAAAAAAGGATCATTGGATATTATTTTGGCGCCCTCATTACAAAATGAAAATGTTTATATTGATGCTGAAAAATGTTTAAAAATAGCTTTTTTTCAGAAAAATCAAGCTTTGTCTGTGGTTAACCCAATAGGATTTTATATTTCTTCAGAAGGTATCAGCAATATTTCTCTAAAGCTTTTTAATTTTGGTGATATACATGGTGTAGGACAATGGTCTGAATTAATTGGTGAAAATAACTATATTGAATCAGGTATATGGACATTAAGTGAATCTGTATCATTCAAAGGAATAAAATTGAATATTGATAGATTTTCCTCTTGGTTATGCCTAGGCAATAAAATTGAAACTTTGAATCACGACAAAATAAATATAAGAGTAAATACAGATCCACAATTAAATTCTGATAACACTCTTGCATACTTCATAGATAAAAGTAAAAACACTGCATCAAAACTTAAATTTGATAATGGCAGTTTTTTACATGAAGTTTTTAGTAATAATACTGTCGTATCGGGATATTTACTGATTATATCAGATAATGGAGACAACGCTTATCCCTTTGCTTTAAAAGAAGTAAATCTAATAGGAGATACACAACTAATCAATCTACCTACCACGATCAAAACAAAAGAACAGATAAAAAGTGCTTTAAGCTCTTTATAAAATTAAAATATGGATTTGCCGTATTTTTTTTCGTAAATGGGAACCGCCTGTCTAAAATAAAAAGTATTTTAGGCGGGCTTTTTTAATCAAAAGCCTCTTGACTCTACTATTCAAACTCTATCAATATCTGACCCTTATCCACCGCCTGCCCTGCATTGACTTTAATATTCTTGACTGTACCGTCACCAGGTGATTTTATAATATTTTCCATTTTCATAGCTTCCAGGCTAAGTAAATTTTCTCCTTCACACACGGATTGACCCAGCTCTACAAATACTTTGACAACTAAACCAGGCATAGGTGATTGAATTTCTTTGACCGAGTGTTTATGCGCTTCTAAAAATCCCAACTCATTAATTAGATGGTCAATGGGTTCATTTATTTTGATTCTAAAATCAAAGCCATTAACATTTATTAAAGCATTTTTATTTAAGATATCAAAAGACTTTATACTTGCTTTGATAATTTTATCTTTATATAAAATGTCAAGGTCATTCCCCGTCCTATTTAAAATTCTGATTTGCTGATTTTCCAATTCAGATCCATCGTAATTCTTATTATTTACGTCTATTTTTGTGCTTTTGTGATTATATACCTTCATAAATACAAAATTTTAAATTTTACCGTCAGAAACTTTTAAAATCAAAACAGTCTCAAAGATAGTAAAAGCAATATATATAATGAGATAAGGAAGCACAAAATTTGTATCTTTGGGTTGTAAATATTTGTAATAACCAGCTAAAATGATACCAGTAGCCATAAATTTTACAAAAAGATTGACTAATGTTATGGATATAAATAGATGTTTATTAGTACTATTAATGGATATTTTACTCACATAAAATAAACCAAAACTCATTATAATAAAAACAAAAACACTAATAATCGACAAGTCATAATATGAAGAAAACCTCTCAAAGCTATGTAAGAAGTATAAAATAGATAGTAATATAATATTTGTAATTAATAAGCCTTTCAGTAAAAATTTCATTTGGTAATTTTTATTGTGGTCAGCCCAGGTGATTGGATTATACGGTGAGATAACACCCATGGGGCCCTGCCGGATAAAACACTATGTAGTGTCCCGAAGCCGATCTTGGTTGTTTTTTTCATCTATCTACTAACGTTTGAATGTATATCTTATACATAAACCCGACAAAAAATAAGAGTATTAAAAATAACTGGATTAATGGCTTTTCTAATGATAGAATACCCTCTAAGTATCTTCCTACAAATATACCTAATAATATTAGGGCTACCAATTGGAATGCTAACCCAGAATACTTTAGATGTGCATAATACTTTGTAGTCTTTATAGGCTTTTTAGGAAGCATGATATCTAAGTATTACCCCAGTTTTCCTGTGGCGTCCTTATTGACTATAGGTTTCAATTTTTGACCACTCATAGTACAAGAAACATTAAAAATAGCACCCGAATGAACAAAAAGCTTATCTGTCTTTATATCACCGTTAACTACTGCGTTTTCTTTAACTGTCAGCAATTCATTGATGGCTATATCTCCGGTAAAAGTACCCTCTATTATAGCATTTTGGCACTGAATAGATCCTTCAAATTTTCCTTGTGGACCTAAAATAACCCTTCCTGAACAATTTAACTTACCCTCAACAGTACCATCGATTCTTATATCATTATTGGCTTGAATATCACCTTTAAAATATGTACCCTCTACGATACTATTCGTAACATTAGAGGACGAAGAAGTACCACTGCTATTATTGCTGGACTTTTCGTTTTTACCACTTCCAAACATATTAATTCAATTATGTAAGTTAATAATTATGTAAGACACGATTCTTTATAAAAAAGCCGTGTAATTACAAGTCAATAAAGGATAAATTAAATTGAAATCCTTTTAAATACTCCTATTCCTCTACACTTAAAATCTAGGACAATAAACACCTCTATTCTCCGGTCCACAAATATAATAAACCATTGAAAACTCAAAAGCCCCATTCAATGGTGAAGCCTGCCTTAATCCTGAAACGTTTATGTCATAACTAAATCCGATTCCAAACTGCTCATAATTAAATCTAGATGATAATATAATAGCGTCTGAATGTAATCCACTTTCTACTTTATTTCCAACCCTATACCAAGAACCTATCTCCCATGACTGGTTGAGTGTACGAGATGGCCCTAAAGCGAAACGTAAATTAGCACCAGCATTTAGCGATCTATGTGGGCCCTGTGACATATAAACACCAAAAGGAAGTAATGTGATACGCGGTTGTAATTCAAACTGAAGTCCACCGTGTAAGGTATATCTAGCATAAAGACTTACGTCATTGTCAAAGAATGAAACATTAGGTCTATTTAAGTGATGTATAGCTGCACCAAAATACCAATTGGTATTATCATCTATAACACTAAACCATAGTAATCCAGCTGCTAAATCAGCAAATAGAAAATTTTCATTTCCTGTAAGCTCTGCAAAAGCCCCAGCTTGATTAGGATCCCAACCTGAAGCTGAAATTTGACTTGGCCATCTGAGGTCTTGATTATTGATACCCCTATTTGTAAGCGCAGCATCCGCACCTATGACTAAGTAGCTAGCTTTTTTACGATAACCAGCCATTTTTTTTGCAAATGAAAATGACGCCCTACCTTGTGTGGTACCGAAACGAGATTCACCTGCTACATCACCCCAGATAGAACCACCAATTCCAAAGTAGTCTTCACGACCCACTGGCATTTTTTGATCGTAAGATACGGAGTAGGTGTTGTAAGCATTGGCAGCAAGCACACCAGACCATTGGTTTCTGTAATTGGCCACCATACGGGTTTTACAATTCATAACACCTGTCATGGCAGGATTAAGATTAAGTGGTGACATGTAAAACTGCGTAAAATGTATGTCCTGTGCATTTGATTGAAGTGCACCGAACACCATTAAGAACATAAAACCGATTTTGGATAAAAACTTAGTCATAATTACATAAATATTTAATGAGCAAATAAATGCCGATTTTTCGTGATTCGTTAAAATGGAACGTAAAGTTATGGATTATTATTTATTCAATGGTAAAATTTATTAAAAAAAAACATATTTTTTATTTTTTCATGGATTATTGACCAATTTTCAAAACTTCTCATTGTCTCGAACATGTCCCAAAATTTTTCCTTACTAGTAAGACGGATCATACATCATTGCCTTAATATGCGTTCTAAAATTGACGGGTTTGTCCAGATTGGCCAACCCTAAATCATACAGATGCTGAGCTACTACGACAGCTATCTCAAAAGATATAGTTCTTAAAGAGGTCATTTTTGGATAAACATTTCCCATATCCAAGTCAGACTGGTGTATTTGCCTTGATAGTTCTTTGGCTGCAGCTAAAAATACGGACTCGGGCAAACATTTGGCCTCTACGGCGATGGCCCCTAAACCAATACCAGGAAAAATATAGACATTATTACCTTGACCTGGAACAAATTTTTGACCCCCGATTTCTACTGCATCAAATGGGCTGCCACTCGCAAATATCACTTTCCCTTCACTCCATCTGAATGCTTGTTCGGCAGTGCATTCAGATTTTGATGTTGGATTTGACAATGCAAAAACAATGGGTCTTTCATTAACGGCACACATGGCTTTTATCACCTCCTCTGTAAACGTCCCTCCAGCACCCGAAGCCCCAATCAAAATTTGGGGTTTTACGATTTTTAAAGCTTCAATAAAGGATAAGGGTGACATGTGCTTCACATATAAACTATTATGTTCCATTATGCTAGGACTACCATCGACAAGAAGTCCATTAATATCCACAAAAAATATTTTATCTAAGGCTTCTTCTTCAGATAGACCCTCTTCTTGAAGTGCTAACAAAAGTAGATGGGCTATACCTGTAGCCGCTGATCCCGCGCCTAAAAACATAAATTTTTGATCTTTGAGGGATTCTTTTTTTATTCGCAAAGCGGAGTATAATCCTCCTAACGCTACTGCGGCTGTCCCCTCTATATCATCATTAAAACACAATACTTTATCTCTATATGTTTCTAATATTTTATAGGCATTAGGGGTGACAAAGTCTTCAAATTGAATCAATGCTTTAGGATACTTATTCTGAACAGCTAATATAAATTCTTCAATGATTTCATCATATTCTTTGCCTTGTAATCTCTTATGTGGGTAGCCCAAATATAAAATATCGTCTAATAGTGACTCATTGTCAGTCCCCATATCCAACATAACTGGCATACATTGATTTGGGCTAATACCAGCTCCAGCTGTGTACAATGATAGCTTACCAATAGGTATGCCCATGCCGTTACACCCAAGATCTCCTAAACCCAAAATCCTCGAACCGTCCGTCACAACTATGATCCTGACATCATCAAATGGCCAATTGTCCATAACGTGTTCTATCTCTCCTTTATCTTCAGGAGTAATATAAAATCCTCTGTCGATTCTGTAGATATGAGAGTACTTTTGGCACACCTCACCCACAGTAGGTGTATAAATTATAGGAAGTAATTCGGGCAAAAAATCCATGACCGTCCGATAAAACAATCTTTCATTCCTACTTTGTAATGCCGATAAAAAAATGTACTTTTCGATATCCGATTTCTTACGTCTGATATTCTCTATGACGCGTATTTTTTGAACCTCCTGTGATGTAGAGCTATATGGTAATAGGCCCCTTAACCCCAATTTTTCTCGTTCTTCATAGGTAAATGCTGTGGATTTACTCAGCGAACTATCCCTCAAAACTTCTATTCCTCGCTTATTGGTTTCCATATTTTATTTCTGATAATAATCCTTAAAATTAGATTATGATTATTTTTAATTAGGTGAATTTAAACCTGAAAACTCAATTAAAGTTGAATCCAACTGTATTACTTTTTAGGTTTTAGGTTACAAAAAGCTGCAAAGATAATTATCTTTATGAGAATGAAATGCAGAATTATACAATCCTTTTATTACCCAAAATAATTTATCTATTTGACATTTAAATTAAGACTATCTAACTTAATGTAAGGCTGATCGTTTTTAATATTAAAATACTTTGGATTGAGGTATGAAATAGGACGTGCTTCAAAACAGTCATGGAATACATCACTTAATTGATTAGAATTCAGGTTTTCCTCAATAATAATGGTGAACGCACCTTCACCCCCAACTGATGATATAATTAAAGACTCTGATGGCAAGGCCCATGTAAACTTTAATAAGGCTATTTCTTCATCATTGAGTGCAGTTATTATTCCTTTTTGTTGATTTGACTTTTGTAATGTATCAATTTTAGTCTTTATCCATTCTACGCGTTGTGTATAACTCCTAACTGTAACTCCAAATTGAACCCACCACCACACTACTGAAAGTATAGCGTAAAGTCCCAAAACCCTCTTCAAGCTAATTCTTAATTGGTCATGATTTTTCATTAAAGGGAGGACAATAAAAAAGGAAATCAACATGTATTGGCTCTCCACATAGAATCTGTTATAAATATCTACAACAATAGAAACTAAGATAACATGACAAAATAAAAAACCCAAACTTAATACACCTTTTGACCACTGTCTATTATCAATAATATCTTTCATTAAAATTGATATTCCTATTAATACCATGGGATACATTAAGGGCAGCTCACTAAAAAACTTAATAAATTCAGGATCTTTAACAACATTTAGTATTTCGTCTGAATTAAGGTTTTGTACGGTACTTATTTTTTGACTATCATACCAATTAGTACGGCTTAACGCATATTTTATAATCCCAAAAACAAATGTAATTCCATAAAGAATAAAATATTGAATGGTCAAAAACTTTTGGCGATGATGAATAAATTCGAATATAAAATAATATACAAATACTATTAACATCAACGGATGTGTCAAAACAGACAAACCAATAAGAAGTGAAATACCTATTAAAATGAGTAATCGATATCTAGAATTACTATCTTTATAATAGTCAAATAAGCCCATTCCCAAACAAAATAAAGCAATGGCTTGATGAATCTCATTATTGGTCCAAAAGTAGCTTTCTGTATTAAAAAGGAGCATATAAAATCCCAATAATATCACCCATAGGTACTGCTCCACTCTGTATAAAATACATGCAATCATCCAAAAAAGCAATGGAAAGCTGACTGAATAGATAAGTATTAAAGAATCAATATCTAACCCCAGCTTAACACCTAACCATGGCCACATTTGTGTTAGAAAAGCCCCATATCTTCCGACCATGATGACAGGATGTCCTTCATTGATAATTTTTGTCAATACAAAAGCTGCATCCAAAAAACTTACTCGTTCGACATCATAGATGATAGCCAAAAATAACTGAGACAATAAAAGTATCAAAAATATCTGAGCAATAGTTTTTGCAGTAAAATCCGCTTTGATGAATTTAAACATATCTTCAATCCAGTAAATTGAGTCTTTGTCTTAGTTTATTAAAGTATATAAGTCTTTCTTTTTCACCGGCGTGAGTAATGTGTGTGGATATTTTGCGGATATTCTCAAAAAAAGAAAATTGATTCTTTATCATACGTTCGTCACTTGTATGCATATAATTAGGTACATCTATTTGCTGAAATAACATATCCATATGATCACTTTTTACCAAAATAATTTCAGAACCCAGTGTTAAATCTGTGATGTAAATATTGCAAGACATTTCTTGCCCCTTAGAATTTTCTGGTTTTTTGCCAGTCAATGTGAGATTCTCCAAATAGTCAACAAGCTGTCCCATCTCCTTTTTGAAATTTATAATATCATCCCTATCAGATATGATGCCAACATCTTTCAGATACTTGAATTGTGTCAAAGTATTTTCCAAAATAGATGGATTCCATATTTCTATATTGGGAAATGAATTAAATAGTTCTCGAAGGTATTTTACAGATTGTTGAAGTTCAGAATCCCTCTTAAATTCTGTGAAACTATAGGATTTAGACACCTGTGGTATTTGCCAGTTGATTTTGTTCCAAATGAAAAGCTTTAGATACAATAAGTTAGGAAACGAAAGAAAGTGAAACAAAGGGACTTCATTGGCTAAAAAATAACCCGTCACATCTTGAAGTTGTTTTATTTTAGAAAAATAGTTTATGATAACTTTGACATAATCCGCAAAATTACGGGGTTGATACCGTAGCCCATCTGCAAAAAAATGGACATATGCGTTTTTGGATTCTGTATTGAATATCACCCCATCCAATGATATTTTAAGCTTTTTGCATATATAAGCTATTTCTTCTATTGTGAACCTACTCCTGTCTCGAAGTTTATTATATATGGACGTTTCGGATATTCCGAGCCACTGACTCATATCATCGACCATTTGTTTTTTGTTCTTATAACCGCTCTGCTGAACAATCGTTTCAATGATTTTGTAGTAATCAGAACTTAAATCCATTAAATACTTTGTTTTAAAAAGTTTAAATAAAACACAAATGTATCACAATTTACATTAAAACTTAAAAGAAATGATGAAATATGGAAAAAACATTAAAAAAGACTCAAGTCTTTTGAAATGGTAGAAAATAAGTAAGAAATGTTTAATAAAATACCTATCTGAAATCGAAAAATGAAAAACAGCTATTCCGTACTCTTAACTATGCATATTCGTATACAAGGCTTTCTAAGGCGACAGATTTATAACCACATTCGCTGAGATGCTGAAGAAATAAAGGTAGGACATACTTTAGTTTTTCTCCAGCTTTCAAATTATCGTGAAAGACAATAATTGACCCTTTTTCATAATTTTCTATAACGTTACTTAGACATTTATCATTTGAAATTTTGGCATCAAAATCACCTGAAAGAACATCCCACATAACGATGTTTTTATGATTCTTAATGACTACCGACTGAGCTCTTTTCAATTTTCCATAAGGCGGTCTAAATAATTCTGTGGACAATACACTATCGCACTTTTCGATATTTTCTAAATATGTCTCCTTGTCTGTAAACCAACCATTGAGATGATTAAATGTGTGATTTCCAGTTGCATGACCTTCTTCTACTATCCTTTTATAAATTTCAGGATATTTCACTACATTTTCGCCAACACAAAAAAAAGTAGCTTTAAATTCATATTCATTGAGTAAATCCAATACCCATGGAGTCAATTCTGGTATAGGACCATCATCAAATGTAATAAATACTTCTTTTTCATCCGTTGCAACATCCCATATATAGTCTGAAAACAAATTTTTTATAAAAGTAGGGGTTTTAACTAAATACATGATAATTTTTGTTTGGTTTGGCTTTTAGTCTTACATTTGCAGCCTAAATAAAAAAATGAATATTTTTTAAATACCTAATTTTACTAACGCAATAGATAGAAATGTGCATTGCAATTAATTATATTTTAGGCATATATTAACAAAATAGTTAATTTTTTTTACATCAAAGCATAAATTAAAATTAAATATGAACCAAGTAAGAGTACGATTTGCACCAAGTCCGACAGGAGCATTACATATTGGTGGAATAAGAACGGCCCTTTACAACTACCTTTTTGCTAAGAAACATAAGGGAGATTTTTTATTAAGAATAGAAGATACTGATCAAAATAGATATGTACCGGGTGCCGAGAGCTATATTATTGAGTCTCTCAAATGGATAGGTATTATGCCTGATGAAGGCCCTGAGTTTGGTGGCGATTATGGTCCATATAGACAGTCAGAACGCAAACCCCTCTACAAACAATATGCTGATAAAATGTTAGCCTCGGGTCAAGCTTATTACGCATTTGATACCTCTGATGAATTAGAAGCTATGCGTCAAAATCATCCTGACTTCAAGTATGGTATTCACACCCGATTGGGCTTAAAAAACAGTTTGTCTCTGCCAGAAAGTGAAGTACAAAACCTATTACAATCTAGTCAACACATAGCCATAAGATTACGCATCCCTGAAAATGAAACGATAACCTTCAAAGATGAAATACGGGGTACAGTCTCATTTAATAGTGAAGAATTAGATGATAAAGTCATACTCAAGGGAGATGGTATGCCCACATATCATTTGGCCAATATCGTTGATGACTATTTGATGAAAATCTCCCATGTTATAAGAGGTGAAGAATGGCTATCCAGCACACCACATCATGTTTTGATGTATAGATATTTGGGATGGGAAGCGCCTTCGTTTGCGCATCTGCCTCTCATTCTCAAACCCAATGGACAAGGCAAACTGAGTAAAAGAGATGGTGCCAAGTTCGGGTTTCCAGTTTTTCCATTGTCATGGGATAGTGACAAGGAAGAAGATAATTTCACAGGATTTAAGGATGATGGCTACTTGTCTGAAAGTTTGCTCAACTTTTTAGCGCTCTTGGGTTGGAGTCCAGGTGATGACAGGGAGATGTTTACTTTAAAGGAATTGATCGAAGTATTTTCGTTAGATAGAATTACAAAATCTGGAGCCAGATTTGATATAGATAAAGCCTTGTGGTTTAATCAACAATATATCATCAAAACAGATGACTTAAAGTTAGCCTATTTGACACAGGATCAAGCCATCGAAGAAGGTTATCATGTCAGTGTTGAGTACTTAGCTGATGTATGCGGCTTGATGAAAGAGCGCGTTCACAAATTAAATGACATCATTCCCAATGCAAGATTCTTTTTTGAGCTTCCTCATGTATTTGATGATGTGTCTATTCAAAAAAAATACAAGGCTGAAAATAAAGTCCATTTAGAAAATATTTCCGTTATAATTAAAGATGCTTCACAAGATAATTTAGAAAGCCAAATTAAAGGATATATCTCTGAAAACGGATTAAAGATGGGTGAAATTTTACCACTACTTAGGATTGGTATTTGTGGTACTATGCAAGGACCAGACTTGATGAAGAGTATATTATGTGTAGGAGTTAAGGAGTGTGCCCAAAGATTGATGAATGCCATAAGCCATTTTGAAAAAGTAATAAGTTAAAAATTTAATTGTTTTTGATATTGATATCAATACCCTTATAATGCCATCATTTGACAGTCCATTATCTGTTTTTTCGTTTGTCTTATTGTTAGGGTTAGCATTATTAGGTCTTTTGTACAATTTGACATTTTATCTGTCATTTAAAAAAATCACACATCAAAAAAGGAATCCATTCACTGAAAAACCTTTTGTATCCATAATAGTATGTGCCAAAAATGCAGGACGCTTGCTGCCATACACAGTAAAAAGTATTTTGGCACAAAATTATCAGGATTATGAACTCATCGTCGTCAATGATTTTAGCACAGATGATAGTTTTGAATCATTAGCACATATAAAAGATCCAAAACTTAAAATAATTCAAGCTAAAGAAGACAAATCAGGAAAAAAAATGGCTTTAACATCAGGTATATTGGCTGCAAAAGGTCCGTTACTCTTAATGACTGATGCAGATTGTTTGCCCGCTTCTACACTTTGGATAGAATCTATGGTCGCTTCAATGATGGAAGATGATAGTCATGAAATAGTAATAGGTTATGGTCCTATGAAAATAGCATCCAACTGGGTCAATAGGTTTTCAAGGTACGAAACAGCACTGACAGCAATGCAATATATGTCTTACGCCATTATGGGTAAACCATACATGGGAGTAGGCCGTAATTTAATGTACAAAAAATCACTATGGCTAGCCACAAATGGCTTTGAAAGTCATAAAAACATTATCTCTGGTGATGATGACCTCTTTGTATCGCAGGCCGCCACTAGCATAAACACTAAAATCAATCTTGATCCTTCTTCCTTTGTTTTTTCCGAAAGTAAAAGTACTTGGAAAGCTTTCCTGAGGCAAAAAACAAGGCATATTTCTACATCTTTTTATTATACAGTGTTTCATAAAGTGTCCTTAGCATTATTTTCCAGTATACATATTTTATTTTGGTTTTTGGGGCTATTATTTGTTTTGTTAGGCCTCATTTCTTTACTCCATTTTTTAATAATTATTCTCATAAAATGGAGCTTACAAATTCTATTAAGCCGCTCATTATTCACATCTTTATATATCCGTGATTTGCTAAATTTCATTCCTGTTTTGGACATAATGTTGGCTTTTTATTACCTTACCGTGGTAGTTTTATCAGGGTTTAGAAAGAATGGCTGGTAATCACTCCTTAAAATATTTTATCATTCCCATTACAGCTCAAATAAATATATCATAAATAGTATAAAATGCGACTTTGCATTTGTTTTTACACCTATTAAGGTATAATTTTGTGATTTAACAAAAAATATATACCCAATATGGTATTTATATTTAAAATTATTGTATATTTGCAATCTAAATGGTATAAAAATGAAGGAAAATTTAACAGATTTGGGCAAATATATCAAAAGAAAGCGCAAGCTCAATAAGCTTACACAACCGCAATTGGCCCTCAAAGCGGGAGTTGGATTACGCTTTTTACGGGACATGGAACAAGGTAAAAAGACATTGCGTATGGATAAGGTTAATGAAGTTTTAAGGTTATTTGGAGACACTTTGGGTCCTGTACCTTTAGATAGAGACAAGCTAATACAGTAATATGAATAGAAGTGGAAAAGTATTTTACAAAAATGAATACTGCGGCGAGATACAAGAAAACGAAAATGGGTATTATTTTGAATATGACAAAGAATATCTTAAAAAAGAGGGTTCGCAGCCCATTAGTGCAACAATGCCGCTTCAGGATAAAGCTTTTCATAGCAAGACATTATTTGCGTTCTTTGATGGCTTAATACCTGAGGGATGGCTATTGGATATAGCCGAAAAAAACTGGAAAGTCAATTATCGTGACCGGATGGGATTATTATTGGTGTGCTGCAGAGATTGTATCGGTGCTGTAAGTGTAGTATCAAAAGATTTGGAATGAAAAATTATAAAAAAAAATATTTAGCCAATAAACAACTAGCTTCTCTTTTGGTGAATGAGCCGGTATCTTTTATGGGAAGACGGTGTCTCCATTGTTATAAACCATTATATGAAGCTCTTCAGGATGTTCACCAAGCATGCAACAAAAGATTTTATGGTCAACTCACCACACCACAGTTGGGTTATAGTCTTAATAATTTGAGCGAACTAGCCGCTCACGTTATCCAGAGTCAAATGGCTGTGACGGGAGTCCAAGCCAAAATATCTTTGAGCTTATTTAGAAAAGAAGATAAAAATTTGACCAAAAAGCTGACTATCGTGGGTTTATACGGCGACTATATACTAAAGCCACCTTCTGAATATTATCCGCAGTTACCCGAGTTGGAAAGTGTGACAATGCACATGGCCCAAGTATGCGGTCTAAATGTTGTGCCACACAGCCTCATATATCTAGAAGATAGCACATTATGCTATATAACCCAACGTGTGGATAGGACTCAAAAAGGTCCGCTACATATGGAAGACATGTGTCAACTCAGTGAGCGACTGACCGAAGATAAATATAAAGGCAGTCATGAACAAGTAGCTAAATTGATATTAAAACACTCGAGCCAACCTTTGCTAGATGTGGGTAGTTTTTATGAGCTAGTGCTATTTAGTTTTTTTACAGGTAATGCAGATATGCATCTTAAAAATTTTTCTCTTTTGGAAAAAGAAGGTCAAGGACTTGTGTTGAGTCCAGCCTACGATTTAGTACCCACAGCCTTAGTCAATCCTGACGACACAGAAGAATTGGCCCTGACGCTTAATACCAAAAAGCGTAAGCTGAAATATAGAGATTTTTTAACAGCCTATGAAACGTGTGGTTTGAATAAAAAGGTCTTAGACAATACTTTAGAACTATTTACATATTGTAGGCCGGAAATGATAGATGTAATAAATAATAGCTTTGTAAGTAAAGAATTTAAAGAAAAATAT
>DAIPYV010000007.1:0-33639 GCA_036782555.1 Saprospiraceae bacterium | reverse complement strand
CACGACACAGCTATGGTTTCTATAGTAATATTAAGTGTACCGGCAGTATTCATCATTATTGATGTTTCCTCCGTACAATTATTGGCATCTGTCACAGTCAGATTGAATGTACCGCCAGATATATTTTCTATAAGGTTAACATTTCCTTGGTCAGGATCCCAAGTGTAGGTATATGTACCAGTACCACCTGTGGGATTCACTTCTATTCTACCCAAATCGACGCAGTCTGGCTGCGTAATACTAGGATTAATGACCAAGGGGTCGGGTTCGGAGATGGTGAATTCATAATTTATTTGACAACCGGTATTAAAGTCTCTTGCCATTATAGAATAGTCAGATGGTGGTAGTTCCTCAGCAATAAAAACACCACCTAAATTGCCAGAATTTAAAATATTTGCAGAAGGTGTATAACCAAATCTTATATTTGGATCAGCAACAAAAGCTCTAATGCGTACACTACCATCATTGGCACCATGACAAGAAATATCCTGAAATAGTACTGTGTCTACAGCTACATCGTATAAATACGGCATTTGCAGTACAGTATCAACCGTGCACCCTGCGGCATCTTGGATTTCAACTCTCACACTACCTAAACCTAAATTATTTTGTGACATATGTGGCACATCTATTCGTCCGAAAGTCGCTCCTGAGTTTATGCGTGCTGAATAAGGCAGTCCGCTATCAAACGGCATACCGCCAGTGATATTTGTTATCAATACTGAACCATTGCGCGAAGTAGCGCAGGTGGCTGTATCTTGTATCATAACGTTAAATCTAATAGTATCTACCACGAGATTATAGGTTTCCTCAATCTGGCATCTTGTAGCATTATCTGTTATAGTCACAGTGTAAGACCCTGCTCTTAATCTCTGTAGTGTATCTACATAACTTATTAAATTGGACCACTCATAGGTAAAACTACCTGAACCTCCTTCTAATTCTAAAATTCGTATTTCGCCTGTTTCTGTGTAATAACAATTAGGGTTGATGACCGTATCTCTGAGTATTGAAAAAGGCGTATCATTATTGACCCTTCGAGTAGCTGTGACTACAGCACCTGTGGCATCTGTAAGCTGAATAGTGTACAATGCTGGTGATAAGCCACCTAGATTGGCACGCTCTGCATCATTATTTAATATCCCTGCAAAACCACCGGGATTTACTGTATAATTATAGGGCGGTGTACCGCCTACACCATAAAACCACATACTTCCCAAATTTCCATCTGTATCACAATGGCCAGCTACTATTTCAAAATCATCAGAAATGATCCTGACTACTCCTGGCTTAAAATTGACTACATCTCTATTTATACTAGAACCGTCGGGACCTATCTGAACCACCTCTATGAATATATTGTAGCTACTAATATCTATAATAGATTCTAGCCCTACTTCCCCAATTATGTTAAAACATATGGTAAATAATGTGTCTCCATCAGGTACTGTGACACTATTGCCCGAACCATCATCAAAGATTAATCTGATTTGACCCCGTTCTGCATTAGTACATCCTACTACTAATCCACCACTACCGGCATCTGACAATATAGGGTTGATGTATTGAATAGGACATATCGGTCTTATCAATGTCGAATTAAATGCAAGTCCAAACTGGAAAGAAGATACAGAAGTAAAGTTTTCAGCTGTAAAGTGCACACAGACCTGATCGCCCGTTTCTCCCTCTTCCATTGAGCCACAAATACCAATGGGGGGTAATTGGCCATAGGCCTTTTGTGACAGCCCTAAGAAAAACATCAATAATGATAATAGTGTAAAGCTTTTTAATGACATGTTTATATTTTTTGATATAAGATTATACAAACTAATCTCAATAGATTTTTATTTTGGACCGCAAAGATATAAGATAATTTTCTCATATTTGAGTCTGATGATATTTAACCTTAAATTATTGTGCAATTATTAACTAATATAGACGAATTAGTGAAAAAAATATTGTTTTGAAGGGATGATAATAAACATAAAACTACCCTCATTTTACAAAAAAATATTTTATCGTCTACATTTACATGAGAGGAAACTCGATATAAAAACCTCATATCAAAAATATAGTTTAATCTGGTCTTAGGATTTTTCTAATTAATATTGATAAATAATGAAAAAAGAAAAGTCCAAGCTTTTATTTGAAGTTTGGACTTTTGTTATTTTGAAATATTCGAATAGATACTATTTCTTAACTAATTCAGCCATTTTTTCTTCTAATTCTATTTCATCACCAGGATTATAGCCACTATGTGCATAGACTATTTCGCCTTTTTGATTAAGCAAGAATGTTTGTGGCACTGTTTGGAAACTTAGTGCTTGTTGCAATTCTTGTTTTGTATCAGCTAATACAGTAAATTCCCAACCTTTACTTTTTACCATAGAAGGCACTTTGGTCAAGCCACGCGCATCGTCTATAGTTATAGCCAACAGCTGCATATCGTACTCTTCTACCCAGTCAGCGTATATTTCGTTGATAAGGTCTAATTCTCTTTTGCACGGACTGCACCAAGTCGCCCAAAATGATACAACAGTGATTTTACCTTCTTTGAAAAAATCATGTGTATTGACAGTTTTACCGTCTAAAGTTTTGATATTTATACTTGGAAAAGGATTGTTGTTAGCCATAATTAAAGTAGAACTAAAAACTAATAACAAAATAGAGAAGGTGATTTTATAAAACATATTGTTAAAATTTAAGGATTTGACTCAATCTAAAGGGCAAAAGTATCAATTTATTAATAATTTAACCACATTTTAACCATTTAATTAATTTAAGCTGATATATATTATGGATGATTAATAAAAAAAGATTCCATTTTTTTTTGGATTTCTAGTGCCACTTCATCTTCAGATTGTCCTCCATTAATATAAACTATATTTTCGCTGTGATTGAGTTTTTCAAAAGCGGTTTTATACATTTCATACACTTTGCGTTGATTATCTATAGTCTCGTACATCTCTAAATTTTTGCGTCCGGTTTTGAGCCTTTCCATACTTATTTCCGGAGATATATCTATATAGAAATTAACATCAGGCTTCAAAAGAGATGCGCTCACTTCATTGAGTTTAATGACCCATTCCAAATCTACTCCTTCGTAAACACTATGGTAAGCGTAGGATGAAAAATAATATCTGTCAGTTATTACTGTGTAGCCTTCTTTTAATAACTTTAGTATACCATAATTTTTGTCTTGAATATGCTGTAATCTATCCGCTGCAAATAGAGCCGCTATTACATTTTGTTCCGCCTCCATTTTATGACTAAATATATCTCTTATCATTTTGCCTATAGGACTATCCGTGGGCTCAAATGTAGAGACGACTTTATGGCCTTGACGCTCGAGATACTGTGCCAATAGCTTAACTTGTGTACTTTTGCCACTGCCATCTATACCTTCAAATGCTATAAAAAGATTCTTCATGACTCTATTGATTTAAAATGCTTCATTTGTGGTGAGATATATGGCTCCACCTTCATTGAGAGTACGACCATAGTCTAATCTCAGTTTGATTTGATCCTTTTTATTGACCACAAAACGGAGGCCAAATCCGTATGTAAATTTATAAGGATTTGAAAAAATATCCTTATATAAGGCACCCACTGTACCAGAGGCTGCAAAACCAACACCTTGAATTCTTTTATAAATAGGAAAACGGTATTCTGACTGTATCAATAAAAGATTTTTATCTATAAATCTCCTGTCTTGATAACCACGCATCTGAGTAGGACGCCCAAAATACATCATATCATAAAATGGCACATCCCGCTGCATGGTAGCCATAACAAAATTTATAGCTATGACACTCTTTTTCGATACTGAAGTATAACTACTGGCATCTATAGAATATCTTTGGTACTCAAAATCACTGCCCAAAAACTTAGAATTAAAAAACGACTCCAATTGTATAAATACGCCTCTTGTTGGCCCATATAAAATATCCCTTGTATCCCATTGATATATAATGCCTACGCCCGAATAAGTACCTCCATCAGACCCCAAGTAGTTCAGATTACTTAATAACGCATCCTTCTGCAACATTTTATGGTGATCAAAACGATACCTGAGCCCGAGAAAAGAAGAACCCATAAGTCTCTGAACATCTATTCTAAATCGAGGATAACTGATTGTAAATTTTTCGCCGTTTTCTTCAAGACTGTTTATTCCAATGCCATAAAAATTATAAACATAATTGTAATAAGATAATTCTCCTTTAAATTTCCATAGATTATTTTTTCTATAAAGCTCAAATGGAAACGACAAAAGAGTTTGTTTATTTAAAGTGTACGCGGCCAAAAATTGAATTTGAGAAGGATTAGAAGTAGGCTTTTCATCTTTAAATCTGAATGTGTATACACCAGCGCCCCCAAAACCAAAATTAGTTTCAGGTAAAAAGAAAGCAATTGGGTACCCTAAAAATTGATTGTTTTTTTGGATGGAGTCTGCAATAGGTTGTACCACCTTTTGGCTCAAAAGTGTTTGTGGACAAATATAAACAAAATACAAAATCAAACCGAAAGTTACACGAACCCAGGCAATAATATATGTTTTATGTATATTGGCACTTAACAAAATCAATAATTTAATATAACAGTTTCTTAAAATACGTTTTTTTTAAACACAAAAAGGTGGACACAAATATTTATGACCACCTTTATATATCTTTATAAAAATGCTATTTAAAGACTATTAACGTACTTAGTCAATTTAGACTTAAGGTTAGAAGCCTTATTCTTATGCCAAGTATTTCTTTTGGCTAATTTGTCAACCATTGATACTACCTTAGGTAAAAATGTTAAAGCCTCGTGCTTATCAGTCATTTCTCTCAATTTTGCTATTGAAGTACGTGCTGTTTTCTTGTAATACCTATTTCTTAACCTGATTTTTAGGTCTTGTCTAATTCTCTTTTTTGATGACTTATGATTGGCCATTATTATAAATTTTTAATTTTTTTTAAATCGGACCGCAAAGATAGTAACTTTTTTTATTTTGGATACAATTTTCTGGATTTTATTTTTACTATTATAAATATCTTTTATTTTAATGTTTTTTCAAAAAGCGAAAATATCCTTTTGTATTCGTCTAACCAGCTTTCAGTATATCTAAATCCATGATCCTCTATAGGAAATAGAGCCAGCTCCCATTTATCTTTTTTGAGCTCTATCAGTCTTTGAGAGAGTCTTACTACATCTTGTACTTGTACATTGACATCGACCATACCATGTAGTATCAATAAGTCCTTTTTTAGTCCATTAGCATGATATATAGGTGAACTCTTTTTGTAGGCTTCAGGGTCTTCATTCGGTGTATTTAATATCCGAGAAGTGTACCCATGATTATAGTGCGCCCAATCTGTTACAGATCTCAGTGCCGCTCCTGATCTAAATGTATCAGGTGAAGTAAAAAGTGCCATCAATGTAATAAAGCCTCCATATGATCCCCCATAAATTCCTAATTTATCTGAACCAATTCCATGATTGTTTACCAAATATTTTGCACCATCTATGTAGTCTTGCAAATCTCGGCCACCCATATGTCGATATATCGCTGTGCGCCAGTCTCTACCGTATCCACGACTGGCACGATAGTCTATGTCCAAGACTGTATAACCTCTCTCGGTCAGAAAATGGTGAAACATATATTCTCTGTGATAGGAGCTCCACCAATGGTGTACGTTTTGGAGATATCCTGCGCCATGTACAAAAAGTACAGCGGCTCCGTTTTTCACGTCTTTATTCGGGTGATATATTCGGGCTGGAACTTTAACCCCATCACTAGCTGTAAACCATATTATCTCAGGTGCTTTCCACGGATAACTATCAAATTCGAACTTTGTAGAATGGGTAATTGGGTACATCGGGGCTTTAGGTCTGTTTTCCATGATAAAAAGTTCCCATGGCTTGTTACTATATGAATACCTGATAGCTAGTTGGGTCTCGTCAGGTGAAATAAAGATTTCATGACCTCCTACGTTTTCTGTTATTTTAGTCATTTGCCTCTTATTAATATCTAAGTGATAATAGTGGTGTTCATGAGGTCCTTCGGCATTGGCAGTGATATAAAATTTAGACTCGTCGAGGGATAACTGGGCTGATAAAACTTCATATTTCCCCTGCGTTAGAGGCTCTTTTAACTTTGATTTCAAATCATAGACATAAATATGTGAGTATCCTGATTCTTCTGACAAAAACCAAACTCTATCTCCTCCATATAACCAACCCATTGATAAAGAATTTATACTAGGGCCTCCCACCCATGCCTCGTCCCTCTGCCTATCTATTTCGAGTAATTGACCTGATTTCATATCCAAGATAGCTATCCACCTATCTTTATAATCCATAGCGTTTACCTCTACTAAAGCCTCTCCTTTATCATTGAATATGGGAATACTTATCTGCACTCCTCTGTCGATATCAAAGCTGGGGTTGTAGGGCTGGATAGTATCTTTGTGATAATCCTTAAGAAACTCTGGTTTTTGACGTATTCCACTCAATTCTTTGGTGATTATTGACCATACAGTATCCCTTTCCCTATCAAAGATATAGGATTTAGACTGATAAGCATGTGTTCCTACCTTAGGTCTGCCACTAAGATTGACTACAAAACCCGAAGCATCCATATAATTAGGTACTTCTGTATTTTTACGGAATTCATTTTCCAAAATAGAATAAAAGACATACCGGCCATCAGGTGAAATTGTGGTATTGATAATTGAGTTTTTGCTTAGATAAATAGGTTTAATTCTAGGTTTTGATATTTTAGATGCGTTTATTTCTTTATTGACAGTTTGAGTTTTTATGATGTCGAAAAGTTCTTCTTGCTGTTCTTCCAACCATCTTTCGGAATGATTTAGCGCCTTATCCTTAATTTCTTCACCAGTTTGAAAATTTGTTAATTGAGATAAGTACCCGTCATTATATTTCCATAAAAAAATATTGTTATTTTCTTTATAATATATCCCATCACCACCAGAATTAAATCTCAATGGAATTAAATTATTAAGACTATTGGTGAGTCTTTTTATACTATCGTGTTGTCCCACATACATATAAATATCTCCCTTAAAACCATAGAGTACTTTACCTTGGTGTCTATCTACAATACCTCGACTCACAGACGCATGAGCATCAGAATTGGGATGTGACGAAGTGATCGAATCTAACAGCTGGTAAATATAGTATTCGACAGAATCGCTGTGATTGCTTCTCTTTTTTGTAAAATAAATATTTTTACTGTTGACTGACCATTCAATATTTTGAGGCGAATGCCCTATGAAATCCTCCCCTTGCATGATGTCCTCAAGTTTTAATAAAAGGTCATCTTGCCCAATTAAAAAGAAATGGGTGGCACCGCCAAAAACAAAAAGTAGTACCAAGAAAAATTTATTCATGAATGTATTGTTTTTACTAACAGAGAAACATCAAACCCTAGAGATGTAAGTTTATCTTTTATTTTGGTATAGGTATTCTCATCCATAATTTTTGTTCTGGAAAGTATCCATAAGTATTTTCGATTGGGGTGTCCCACTACAGCATGGCTATAATCATCAGCTAAATCTATTATCCAATATTTACCGCGAAAAGGCCAAAAAAATTGAACCTCTAACTTTGCATTACCTGTATTTGGCACAATAAACGCTTTGCCTTTGATGGAAGATAACTTTCCAGTTAGGCTATCTTTATTACATCTGTTCTCCACGACTACATAGCCCTCATCACTTAATGTATATACAGCTGTAGTATTATGGCATCCCTTCTGAAAACGTTGTGGAAATGAGGCCACATCGTACCATTGTCCAGAATATTTTTCTATATCTACGTATTCTACAGTGGGAAGCGGTTTATGGGATGTACACATTGAAAAGATTAAAGGCATGGTCATTAAAAGTACAAAATGAAATTTATAAGGCATAATTTATTATTTACTTTTATAACGTTGCAAGTGGATAATAGTTAAAAAATTATGTTCATTTGAGTTATGTTCGTTTTTGAAAAAGTCTATAAATTTTATTTTTATAATTAAATTTTAAAAAAAGTAAAAATCATATAATTTCATATACATCTGTATTTCAATTTATTATAAAACATTTATTCGTTATTATACGTTTAGATACGTTTGTATGCGTACATAAACGTTTAAATAACGGATTGTATTTTGGAATGCCTACACCTTTGCACCGTCAATCGATCACAACGATCAAATATTTGTTTAACCAGTTCGCTACATACAGAAAAAAAATAGTATATGCGGACACAAATTTTTTAAATCATGTTAAAAAGTAACAATTCAGTACAGTTAGTAGGGCATTTAGGTAAAGATGTTATTCTTACCTCTTTTGAGAATGGCAATAAGAAAGCCACAGCCATCATGGCTACCAATGACTATTATACAAGCAAAACAGGTGAAAAAGTAAAAAACACCGCTTGGCACAAAATTATAGCCTGGGGCAGCACGGCTGAGTCTTTGGTCAATAATGCTAAAAAAGGGGCAGAGATAGCTGTGCATGGCAAGTTGAATTACAGAACTTATGTCAATGCAGAGGGAAATACACAATATGTAACCGAGATCGTAGTCAACGAGTTTTTTAAATTAGCAAAAGTGAATAACAGCACCGTCGAAGCAGTGCCTTTTTAAAACCTATTACTTTATCAATTTTCATTAATCATTTTCATTCTTTAACAAATAAATTTTAAAATCATGTCAAATATCAGAAATTCAGTCCAACTTATAGGCAATATAGGAAAAGAGTTAGCCATCACTACCTTTGATTCCGGAAGTAAAAAATTAAGTTTTCCTATCGCTACTAATGAATATTATACGAATAATAAAGGCGAAAAGGTAAAACAGACCGAATGGCATTCAATAGTAGCTTGGGGCAAAACCGCAGAGCTCATGGCAGAAACACTTCAAAAAGGTCAAGAAGTAGCAATTCAAGGAAAATTGACCAATAGATCGTATACTGACAAAGATGGTCAGACGAAATATATAACCGAAGTGGTAGCCAATGAATTTTATAGAATCGGTAAAGCTGAGTAGCCATAACTGCATTGAGTCTAAAACTAATGACTGCTGTAAATAATTGGAAAGCCGTGATAATCATGAGAGTTATCACGGCTTTTTATCAGTTATATAAAGGAAATTATAATATTACTTTTTAAGTAAGTCTCTAATCTCCGCTAATAGTTCTTCTTGACTTGGTCCTGCTGGTGCAGCTGGGGCAGCAGGTGCAGGTGGATTGACCTTGTCATACGCCTGTTTCACAAAGTAAAGCACAACACCTATTATCAGGAAGTTGATGATGGTGTTTAAAAATTTTCCATACCCAATTGTAACCGCTGGATTTTCACCCTCAGCTGCTTTGAGTACAAACTCTAGACTTGAAAAATCCACACCATCCAAAATTAAACCGATAGGTGGCATAATGATGTCATTAGTAAATGAGCCGACGATGGCTCCAAATGCGCCAGCAGTTAATACTGCAACAGCCAATTCTAAAATGTTCCCTTTTAATAAAAAATCTTTAAGTCCGTTAAGCATAATGTTTTGGTTTTGAAAGATGAAAAAATATTTTATGCAAAGTTAAGACTTTTGTTATTTTATCATTAACAAAACTTTCAAAAATCACAATTGTTTTCTTAATCTTGCCACAGGTATATTCAACTGCTCCCGGTATTTCGCAATGGTACGTCTTGCTATATTGTACCCACTATTGGATAATATATCCATAAGTTTCTCATCAGATAGCGGTTTACTTTTGTCTTCCCTAGCTATCTCATCCTCTAAGATTTTTTTTATTTCTAGAGTTGACACTTCACTTCCATCTTGAGTCGTTAAGGATTCCGAAAAGAAATCCTTGAGTCTCTTTGTACCAAACTCTGTCTGAACAAATTTACTACTGGCTACGCGGCTTATAGTAGAAATGTCTAATCCAGTCACCTCTGAAATATCTTTAAGTATCATCGGCTTTAATCGTCGCTCATCACCTGTCAAAAAATAATCGTATTGAAACTGCATGATGGAATACATCGTTCTGTAAAGTGTATCTTGTCTTTGTTTAATAGCATCGATAAACCACTTAGCAGAATCTATTTTTTGTTTTATAAAAAGCACAGCTTCTTTCTCTGTGCGTGTCGCTCTCCTACCGCTTACTGTATCTCTATACCCTTTGAGCATTTCTGTATATTGATCATTTATCCTTAAGTCCGGAGCATTTTTACTGTTAAGGGTGAGTTCTAGTTCTCCTTCTCTATTTAGTATAATGAAATCAGGAATGATATATTGATGCGTAATAGTATTCCCAACGATCATCCCCGCAGGTTTGGGATTTAACTTAAGTATTTCTTCTATGGCATCTTTTAATTCACTTTCCGAAAGGTTCAGTACCTTACGTAATTTATCATAATGTTTTTTAGTGAACTCTTCAAAATAATCCTTGAGTATTTTTAAAGCCATTATTTTTTCATCCTGATCATCATCTTTTGACTTCGCTATTTTGTCTTTGAGCTGTAGCACCAAACACTCTTGAAGATCTCTGGCACAGATACCTGGTGGATCAAATTTTTGTATTTGTTCAATCATAGAGCTGACCTCTTTTAAATCTGTATCTATATTGTGTGCAAAGAGAAGGTCATCAACTATCGAATTGGGTTCACGCCTTAAATAACCATCCTCATCTATAGACCCGATAACCTGATCTGCAATGATCCTTTCTTTTTCTGTCAGACTTAGCATACCCACTTGGCGCTCCAGACTCTCATGAAAAGAATTCTCTACTGGTATAGGCATTTTTCTTTCTTCCTCATTTACGAAATCATCCGCTTTGAGTCGATATGATGATGGGTCATCATCGAGATATTCATTAAGATAATCCCCAAAATCTAATTTATCATCTATATTATCTTGATTGGAGTCATCTCTATCTTCATTCTTATAATCATCATTTTCAAGATCAAATACATCATTATAATCATCTCCTTCTTCAAGAGCTGGATTGGCTTCCAATTCTTCCTCTATACGTTGTTCAAGCCCCGCTGTGGGTATTTGCAATAGTTTCATTAGTTGAATCTGTTGCGGAGACAACTTTTGTAACATTTTTTGACTTAAACTCTGTTTTAACATCTTTTTTATTATTATCCTTGTTATAAAAAAGAAAACAAATTAATTTTATATCGGTTTTCTTTAGAATTCGATTTTCGAAGGGCAAATTTACAAATAACTTTTATATATTACACATAAATGTCATATTTAATTCTTATTATAACATTATTTTACAAATAACACAATATACTAATATGTCAATTCAGATTAATCAACGCCTTCTATTACTTAGAAATGTCATGAGTAAAAATGGTATACATGCAGTCATCATTCCCTCGTCTGATCCCCACCAGAGTGAGTATGTAGCTGACCATTGGCAGGAAAGAGCTTGGATTAGTGGATTTACTGGGTCAGCTGGCTATGCAGTAGTCACCTTGGATCATGCGGGTATTTGGACGGATTCACGTTATTACTTACAAGCAGAATTGGAAACAAAGGATTCTGAATTTGTCCTACACAAAATGCCTGATCAGTTCGCATCATATTATATAGATTATTTGTTACAAAATCTTACTCCAGGTCAAAGAGTAGCTATCAATGGTTGGATGTTTTCTAAATCAGAGGTGTCAAAAATTAAAACCCAATTTGACAAAAAAGGTATTGAAGTAGTTTATGATATAGATTTAGTCTCAGAAATATGGCCTGAAAGACCTTCTTTACTAAATTCTCAGGTAGAACTACACAACAGTCTATATACTGGTATGGATGTCAATACTAAACTTGAGAATATAAGAGGTAAAATGAAAAACATAGGTGCTAGTCATCACTTCATTAGTGCTCTAGATGATATCGCATGGACACTCAACATCCGCGGAAAAGATGTGGAATATAATCCTGTAAATATAGCCTATCTAATCATTTCTTTAGATAACTCACACCTATTTATTGATAACCAAAAAATAACTAAAGAAGCTGAAAAATCCTTACAAGAGGCGGGTATCACTATCCATCCATATAATAAAGTAATTAAGTTTTTGTCATTATTATCGGATGATGAAAAGATGCTGGTAGATCCGAGTATCTGCAGTCAAAAAGTGTACGACGCTATTTCGTGCATAGTAATTGAAGGCAGCTCGATACCTAAAGGATTGAAAGCTATAAAAACAGAAACTGAAATAAAGAACATAAAAAATGCCATGATTAAAGATGCAGCAGCTTTGGCCAATACTTTTTATGATCTAGAGCAAACACTTTATCAAAATAAAGAACTTACGGAACTAGATTTAGCCCAAAAATTGGCTTATTATAGAAGTCAACAACCGCTGTATAGAGGTGAAAGTTTTGGCGCAATAGTCGGATATAAAGGAAATGGGGCTATCATACATTACCACCCCGAAAAAAAAACTTGTAAAACTATAAAGAGAGAGGGAATTTTGCTAGTCGATAGTGGCGGTCAATACCTAGATGGAACAACAGACATTACACGCACATTTACATTAGACAAACCCTCCGATGAAGAAAAAGTAGCTTACACGCTCATATTGAAAGGAATGATAGCCCTGTCCAAAGCTGTGTTTCCAAAAGGAACTATGGGCATACAGTTAGACACTCTTGCAAGACAGTTTTTGTGGTCACAAGGTTTAAATTATGGTCATGGGACAGGTCATGGTGTCGGTTTTTACCTCAATGTACACGAACCTCCACAGGGATTTACGCCAGGGCTTTCTGAAAGAGGGAAAACGATAATTGAGCCTGGAATGCTTTCTTCAAATGAACCAGGATTTTACAAAGAAAACAGTTTTGGCATGCGAATAGAAAACCTTATCGTCTCACGCGAATCTGAACATAAAGGCTTTTTATGTTTCGAAACCATAACTCTATACCCGTTTGAACATCACCTCATTGATGTTTCCTTATTGACAAAGGAAGAAATATCCTGGATTGACAAGTATCACAAGTCTGTGTATGATAATACAGAGCCCCTATTAAGCCCGGAGGTAAAAATATGGTTTAAAGAAAAATGTAAAGAAATAAGTAACTAAAAAAGTGGTCAAAATAGTAGAGACAATAATATTTTTCTACTCAAGTAATATGATAGGAATACAAAAGTCCATTAGAGAGTTTATATCTCATACTATTATAAATAAATTATCAATATGTATTTTCATATCTGTGTTTACCTTAGAAAAGGGAAATACTCAAGAAGTGATTTCTGAAACTAAATTAAGCCCATTCCAATCATTTTTCTTGCCTCGCGATACATTTGATAAAGCACGATTTACAACTGGACTGACTTTTACAGCCTTGACCTATACGGGCTTTTCTATAGGATTATACAAAACATGGTATAAAAACTTTGATAGAGAACCCTTTCATCTTTTCAATGACTGGGGAGAATGGCGGCACATGGACAAAATGGGTCACATTTACTCAGCATATTTCCAAAGTCAACTTTGCTATAATGGGGCAAGGTGGACTGGCCTGAATAAAAAACAATCTCTGTGGGTAGGTGTAGCTTACAGCACACTATTTCAATCCACGATAGAAATTATGGACGGATTTGTTTCCAAATGGGGGTTCTCGATATCAGATATTGGGGCTAATATCGCAGGTACGACTATATTTGCATTACAACAGCAATTTTGGGATGAACAACGCATCAATATTAAAATTTCATCTGTGCCAAAGTCCTATCCAGAATATTCAATAATATCTACAGACGGTATGTCTAATACTACTCTAGACGAGAGAGTTACTCAACTTTATGGATCTAACTTTTTTGAGCGGTACCTTAAAGATTACAATGCCCAGATATATTGGGCTTCTATCCGTGTCAGTTCATTCTTGCCAGAAGGTAATAGATGGCCCAAATGGCTAAATGTTGCTTTAGGCTATGGTGCAAACAATATGTTTGGTGGATATGAAAACGTTTGGTCCAATAATACACACACCTTTATACTCAATTCCCATGAGTACCCCCGATATAGTCAATTTTTTATAGGTTTGGATGTAGATTTGCCACAATTAAACCTCAATAGCCCCTTTTTAAAAACTGTTGGATCTGTCTTCAATATCTTTAAAATCCCAAGTCCAGCTCTGGAAATAAATTCTTTAGGCCAATTGACGTTTCATTTATTGAGATAATTTATACTTTAAGCCATTCCTGGCATTTTTTTAACCTTAGATTAGGCATGAGTCCATCACAAAATTCTAACAGATCACTTAGGTTAAAATAAATTTACATACCCAAAATGTACTTTCATTCGACCAAAATCTAGTGGATTAGGCACTGCTCTACCCGCTGCAAAAGCTACATTAAATATGCCCGCTTTTGTACCTATATTAAAACCCATACCAAGACCTATCACAGGAGTTAATTTCTCTTCAATCCTTACATAACCCCAATCCATAAATGGCAAAGTAAAATAAGAGTTTTGGTCAAATACTATTCTAAATTCTAATGTACTATAGCTATAAAAGTCAGTGAGTAAACTTTCTTCATCAAAACCTCGTAGTATCTTATTACCACCTATACGCATCAATTCGTTTTCTAAAATACGCTCTTGATTGAATCGAATGCCACCCAATATACCCAGTTTTACGGTGGCCCAATTGCCAATAGGAAGGTAGTATTCAGCTGAAATATCCGCTTCGATTTGGAAGGTGCTTAATCTCAAGGAATCGTAGCTATTTTCTAAACCAGGTATTTGAGTGATGGATATATTTGGATTAATTTTTTTATTTCCTAACACTGTATTTATATTAAAAACATAACCTTTAGTAGGGTTAAATCTATAATCTACATCCATAAGATTAAGATTAAGTCCAGCTCCTGAATATGAAACATCCAAACGTGATGGCAATCTGCCTGAAGCCTGAATATTTTCCACATCTACCTCAATAAGTGATGAAGAGCGATAACTCGCAAATAGTTTTAATTGGTTAAACCCTCTGAATAACCACTGAGCGCCTCCATCAAAAAACAAATCGAGATTAACATCAGCATTCTTAAACAATCTAAAATCAATGTGGCTTCCTACAGGCAGTCCTCCTATATAAGGCACTGTAGATTTCATGACTAATTCAAGATTTTCTGGCATCAATCTCTTGACTTGAATAAGAGAATACTCACCTCGTCTAAAACTATTGTACATTTCTGCTGTAAAATCTACCGCAAATGTAAACTTACGCACTCCGTCTTCCACTTGTGGCAATACGCCTATTAAAAAATCAAATCTACTTGCTGGCCTTGGGTCAGGCATAAAATATAAATGCGCTCTGTCATTAACGAAATGCACCGATGGCTCACCGCGCAAGGTCAAATACTGTAAATCACGCAATCTTTTAGATGATTTCAGTACTTTGTCATGATCATAAGGTTCTCCTTTTCTAATTTCTAATACTCGTCCAAAAAACTTTTGAGGCATAACCAATCGACCCTCGGTCATAATCGTATCAAACCATATTTGTTTTCCATCTATCAAGTTTATTTTTGCATGAATATCACTACCTTCTATATCAATTATCTCTAAATGAGATGTAGCAAAGGGATATCCGTTGTTATTTCTATGCTGGACCAGTGATTTTAAAACGTTATATAAATAAGTAGAATCAGGTGATTTGTCGGTCAAATGTTTGGTCTTTATACCTCTTGATTCCAAAATACTTGTTTGCTGTGACGTGATCTTAAGGGTCTTAATGAAATATTTTTCACCTATAAAAATATCAGCTATACAAGTATCATTTCCACAATAAAAAGTATCAATATATGAAGTTACATAACCGTCTGATTGAAGCTTAAGAACTCTATCTTCGACTAGTCTTTGGACCTTTGAAGAATCTGTTTTTATTTTTTGAATTAAATTTTCGCTCTCATTATATACTAACAAGGTAGTTTTGCTCTGTGCTGAGACAACAAATGAAGTCAATAGAATAATCAATATCCCACTGATATATTTAATATAATCTGAGAACCTAATTCGAAAATAATCGAAAAAGCACCTGTATATTTTATTAAAGATTATACTTTTTTGATAATAAAAAATCATCGTACTGCAACAGTCTACCCTCTGCAAAGGTTTTATTATAATAACGCAAATACATTCATGTCAGGTATATATCTTCACATTCCTTTTTGTAAAAAAGCATGTCACTATTGCAATTTTCATTTTTCTACATCTTTAAAACTTAAAGATGAAATGATTTCTGCAATGACCACAGAAATAGATTTGCGTCATGAAGAGCTCATTGATAAGACTCTACATTCTATATATTTTGGTGGAGGCACACCAAGCTTATTGGCAGCTACTGAATTAAACCCATTATTCAATACACTTTCCAAACATTATTTATGGGATAAAACTACAGAGATTACTCTGGAAGCCAACCCGGATGATATTACGTTAGAAAAGCTCAAAATATGGAAAAGCTCAGGCATAAATCGCTTAAGCATAGGCATTCAATCATTTCTGGAAGAAGAATTAAAATGGATGAATAGAGCCCACACAGCAATCGAAGCGGAATCATGTGTTAAAATGGCACAAGATATAGGGTTTGACAATATTACCATTGATCTTATTTATGGGTCCCCATTCTGTAATGATACCGTATGGAACAACAATATCCATAAAGCTTTAGAATTAAAAGTACCCCATATTTCCGCATACAATCTTACTGTGGAAGAAAATACAGCTCTAAGTCATTTTGTAAAAACAGGAACATCCCAAGATGTGGACACTGAAAAGTCAGAAAAACAATTTCTCACATTAATAAAAAACTTGGAAAGTTCGGGATTTATCCATTATGAAATATCGAATTTTGGCCATCCTGGATTTTTTGCTGTACATAATTCCAATTATTGGAAAGGTGAGCCTTATCTTGGTATTGGTCCCTCTGCCCATTCCTATGATGGCACTGTGAGAAAAAACAATATAGCTCATAACCCTAAATATATCGCTGCCTTATCAGAAAATAAAACAGTCTATACAGTAGAAAATTTAGACATTTATACAAGATACAACGAAACTATTATGATCGGTTTGCGGACTATTTGGGGAGTAAATTTAGCCACTATTGAGCATATAAGTTCAGATTTAGTTCCCTATTTTTTAAAACACATCCAACCATTTATCCTAAACGGGTGGGTACATACTGAAAACAAAGTCTTTACATTGACCCGAGATGGAAAACTTTGGGCAGATAAGATAGCTGTAGAATTGTTTTGGGTAGAGTAGTTCTGTTTTTATGATATAGTCTATAATTCTATTCGATACCCATTAAATAATACACGATTTTTAGAAGTATCTTTATGAATGATAGTGGATTTAGCGGGCTGAATCAATAACTCATCAATATACAATTCTCTATTTGTATCAAATGTGATATTTATAGTACACCTATCTTTGACAGGAAAAGTCATTTCTGTCCTTATCCATTCTCCGTGTACATCATTACTTCGTCTTGTATCTGGAGTTTCTCTATATATGACATTACCATTTTCTTCTTTTACTTCACAGGTAAACCACCCTATGCCGTATTTTTTATTATCAAATCTTGTCCACATACTAAAAGTATATGAATCCTCGAATGGCGAAATCAAAGTATCAGAAAAGATATTATGTACTCCTTTAGATATTTTCATAGATCCTTTACCAAAATAACTGTATCGGCTATCATCTTCATCATACCCCATATAAAAATGATCTATATTAACATGATTAGATTCTTCAATTTTTTCTTTTGCCTTTTTAAAAGTTTGATTGTTGTTGATATTTTTTACTGCCAACCGCATTAGCACAAAACCATTGGGTTCGTAATAAAGTGTGTCGGACATATCTATTAGATATGCTTCACCTAATGTAAGTGCTGGGTAGTCATGTCCTAAAACTATTAATATATCTTTTTCTCCATCCAATTTATCTACCAAAGATTTTCGTATATATGGATGGGCATGTAGTTCTACTTTTTCTGCTGTTTGTCCAATAGACATACGAGAAAGCATGGCATTAATCAAAGGTAAACCCGTCGTTCTAGAGATGTTCATGCTATTATACTGCGCACTCCAATTAACCTCGCTTACAAAATTATCAGTCCATGTCATCAGCTTTGGTAGACTAAGTATCGCCTGAAAATCACTAACTTTTATATTGTTTTCTCCAAAAATATTTAAAACCTTGTCACTTTGTTTTACACTTAAGAAATTTGAATGCTTTTTGTCTCTAAATTCTGGTAATACATAGGTGTTAATTTCCCATTTCCAAATAATAGCCACTAATAGAACAAATACAATTCCCAATGGCTTATTCAAATTTTTAAATAAATGATTTAAATAAAGTACTGCGAGAATTGTCATAGAATAATAGAATGGCCAAGAAAGTCTTCCTACCGCTTTAAACATTAACATAAAACTTAGTTTATCCTCAATAAAGTCCTGTTTGAATGGTAAAAAAAAGTACCCGGAAGCATAAACAAATAATAACAAGGAAGCTATCAAAATAGGTTTAAAAGTCTCTGAAACCGAAAAGCTACTCTTCAAAAACTTCTTGAAAATAAGACTTAGAATACATAAAATACCTAGTACTACAGTCACTATACCTAAATTGAGCTTATTTTCAAAATCTAATGAATTACCCTGATTACCTATTAATTGAAGTAAAACATCCATATGAGAATTACTAGGTCTTATTACACCTTCAGGCAAAGTCATTAAATCAAAATAACCCCATTGGATCTTGAGTCTATCCTTTACATTATCGAAAAATTTCAAATAACTAAATACCATCAAAAGTGGTAAAACCCCAATAAATGAGATATATAAATGTTTTATTTTAAACCGGTGTTTAATCCATAAATAAGCCCCCGACAATCCTAAAACTGCTGCCATAATAAACCCTAAATATGGATTATTAAATGTCATAAAAAGTATTAAGAAAAATACAAAGACATCAAACCACTCAATTTTTAAATTTTCTTGCTTTCTGATAATCCACAAAAAACATAATGGAATAGCAAATAAATAAGCTAATCCAAAATGTGATATGAGTCTAAAAATCTGAGGTGACAATAAAATAATAAGCGCACTAAAAACAATAGATATCCAGATTTCAATTTTAAATTTTCTTAATAAAATATATAATATTATTGAACCTAAAATAATAGAAAATGCATTTAAAAAATTAACTATTCCAACTATATAATCTGATATATTGTAAACATTTGAATTTATCCACTGCAATATTTGAGTCAATGCACCTTGTGCATCCGTCATATAAATCATCTCTCCATAAGGATAATTCATACCTGTAAAATGCGTCCCATTTCCATACATAACATGGTAAATCATGTCATAATATATGGTCAAACCGTCGCCACCAAAAGTATACATATATTCATTAGGACTTATTAGAACATGTCCAATGATTGGGTAAGCCATTATTAAGCATAAAAAAATGGTTATTAAAATACCCCATACCTCTTTATTTTTATCAAAGCGCATATATAATAATCCATGTATTTTCATGAATTTGCAAAGGTAATATATTTTATTTAAAAATAAAGTTAGTACATTTGCATTTGAATAAATTATAAATGAATTTAGACATAAATGGGAAATATTTTTTGGTTCTAGGAGGAGTAATTTTTTTCTTAGTGGTAAGGGAAGCTATTTTATTGCCCTTGACACATGATGAATACTCTACTATAATGGTAAGCTATCAGTCTATTTGGGATATTATTACCTACAAAGACCCTATTCCCAATAATCATATACTCAATACTTTGTTTTTAAAACTAAATATTATTACGTTTGGTGACAATCTTTTTACTAATAGACTGCATAATGTGCTTTCATTCATTCCTTACTTTATTTTTTCTGTATTAATCGCTCGAATTTTTTCAGAAAAACTTTTATATCAGTTTTTGTTCGTATCTATGGCTGTTTTTCAGCCCTTTTTATTAGACTTTTATAGTATAACAAGAGGTTACGGATTAAGCATATCATTACAAATGGTAAGCATTTATTTCGCAATTGTTTTTATTCAAAATGGTCTTTTAAAGTTTTTTAATTATAGCATTATTTTGGCCGCTTTTGGTGTTATAAGTAGTTTTACTTTATTAAACTACTACTTTCCTCTAATAGCAGTGTTGTGTTACTTTAGTTATTCTTTTTTCTATCGAGAAAATTTAAATCTTTTCAAAAAATCAATATATATTGCATTCGGGATTAGCGGCGCTTTAGCAATGGTATGTTATCTTCCATTTACTAAGATGGTATCAACCAATCAGTTTGTATTCTGGGAGTCAAACAATTTTTTTAAAGACACTATAGTTCCTCTACTTCATTCATTAAAGGTAGGTGTATCATATTTTAAATGGAATGGAGAAACTTACAGCCTTGTTTTTATTGGTTTTGTGTTTTTATTGGTCTTATTATTACTTGGTACAGGCGGTAAAAAAGTTATTCATAACAAGTATCTTACGTTTTCTTTTTCCATTTTGTTTTTATCAATAATTTATAATAATTTACAGTTTTACTTAACTAAAGTACCCTTCTTAAATGCTCGCACCGCTTTGTTTTTTATTCCTCTTGTTGCCTTGTTTGTTTTTAATGTTATTTATCTTTTAAAAGATTATATGCCAAAGGCAACGCGTCTAATTTCTATATTTTTAATCTTCTTGTGCACTCAAAATTTTTTAAGAGGTTATAATGGTAAGGCCAACTATGAATGGTATTTTAATCAAAATACTTATGAAATTTTAGATGACCTGCTGTATGAAATCCATGTTAATAATATCCCCAAACCTCTTAAGGTAGATTGTCACTGGTTTCACCATCCGTCTTTATCATATCATATCACTAACAAATATAGAGGTATGATTGAATTGTTGCCCTATCACAAAGATACACCTAATGACAGTCCAGCTCTGTATTATATATCTGAACCAAGCGAGATTGATGTTTTAAGTGAGAAATTTATCCAATTAAAGCAGTACAATGGTGGATTTGGTATTTTATGGAGAAAGAAGCAGTAACAACTTCTTTAATTTTTAATATCAAGACAGCCTAACTTTCTATAAAAGGAATTTTTTATAATCCTTATATCTCGCAAAAAATCTAAGATACCTTCTCGTATTACTTCGTTTTACTCATTCATCATAGTAATTTACCCAGAAATAAAAAAATATATACTCTGAAATTCTATCTTTGCTGCATGAGTCGAATTCTAATGTTTATATGTTTATTATGGATATGCATTTTGTCATTGTATGGACAAAGCACTCTATATTTTAAACCCATTAATACTGACGATTATTACATCAAAGAGGTACAAGACGTCACAATGGACAAGATAGGGCGTCATTGGGTTGTCGCTAATCAAAAACTATTTGTAATTGAAAATGGTAAAACAAGTTTAGCCAATGAATATATTTCATTATCTACCAAAGCTGTCAAAGCTGCCGCTATAGAAGGCGACAATCTTTTTGTTTTGCACATAGATGGAGAGTATAGCAAAATTAATTTGTTAGATAATACAAATCAAAAAAGTAGTCTTTCCAATACTTTAGGTTTTGAAATAGTCAATAATAAAGTTTTTCTGAAATCAAATAACGCGTATTATACCCCATATCATCACCAAATTGTCACAATTTCAAATACGTCTCCTTCAATACTTTCATTAAGAGGTAATGAGCTCATTGAAATGAGAAATAATAAAAATACCATCATCTACACCAATAAGAAATTTATCGATAATAAAGCAGAATTATATCAGTTTTATGATCAATTTTACGCACTGGAAAATGGTATTTTATATGAGCTATCTAAAGAAGTTTTTTCTTTATCTCAGATAATTTCACACCCAACATTTAACAGTAGCGACGTTAGAAGTTGCTTACCTCTAGGTAATGATACATATTTCCTTTCCTTTAATGAAAGTAATGGCCTTTTTATCTACCAAAATAATGCTTTCGTTAATATTAGTAGGCTACCTCAAAATAAAAAATATTTGAACGACAGACAGTTTGATATTATATATCATGCCACCCTCATCGATAAAGAAAACATCTTACTATTGTCTGCTGGTGGTAAAACCTACAATCTCAACATCCAATCATTATTACTTTCTGAAAATAAAAATTTATCGCAGCTTAATATCACTTTCAAAAACCTATTTAATGACAAGTATGGAAATGTCTGGTTAGGTAGCTACACCGATAAACTTGTAAAATATAGTCCAAAAAACAAAAATATAAAAGTTTTTACCAGCAAAGATTGTTCAGACATATATGATATTTACCGCATTTATGAAGACAGAAATGGTCTTATATGGTTGGGCATGACTAAAGGATTAATCGGCCTTAACCCCAACACAGAAAAATTTATTACTTTTGGTAAAATTCTTACTCAAAAAAATATCGACCTTAATCAGATAGGAGTCTCCGCTTTAGAACACGATGCTCAAAATAGACTGTGGGTAGGAACTTATGACTATGGTCTACATTATATAAATTATGATGACATACGCACCCAAGATGCCCAAACTAACATTTATGCCACTTCTCTTTTAGAAAACATGACTTTTCCTGAAACAGACATAAAATATTTAAATATTAATGATGACAAATTACTTATAAGGGCTTCTAATGGCTTAGTTCAAATGGATTTAAATAACTTGATGACTAAGGTATGGTCAACAAAAGAAGGTTTTCCTCTAGTATTGAACAATAATTATAATTACATAGAAGATAATAAATATTATATATTTGGTGCTTTTGGGGGCATAGGAAAAGTTGATCTTAATTACACACCTACTAGTAAACAATACCCTATAAAATCGCTTTACACTAATGGCCAACAAAGCCATAAAATATATCCACTACTTATAAATAAACAACTAAAAATTGAGGAAGACATTAGTGTCATACAAGCTTTAGTATCTGATTTAGACCAGCTACCCCAATGGCCAAAATACATTTACCAATACAATGATTCGACATGGCTAAAGCCCGCTGCAAATAATATAGTGATATTAACTACTGACAAAGGAACTAAAAATTTAAAATTGAAACAACAATATAAGAGCATCTTATATGATGCGGATTCTCAGTTTGAAGACTATATCTTGGAATTAAAAGAGATCTGGTTTATGTCAACTGGATTTTTGACCTTTGTGTTTTTAGCAGTTGCATCAATGATTTATCTTTTATTAAGGTATTATATTAAAAGTAAAAGATATAAATCCTTAGCGAGTGCCCTCGAAATGGAAAGTCTAAGAGGACAAATGAACCCGCATTTTATATCCAATGCTCTAAATTCTATTAACTATTATATCCTCGAAAACAAGACTGATGCCGCCTCTCAATTTATTATAAAGTTTTCTAAACTCATTAGAAAAATTCTCAATAATACGGGTCACGAATACATCACTATTCAAGAAGAAATAGAATCACTTAAAATGTACATTGATATGGAAAAAATGCGTTTTAAAGAAAAATTTACTTACGACATTGAGGTTGCTGACGATTTAGACAGATCTTATTTAGTACCTTCTATGATTTTACAACCCATAGTAGAAAACGCTATTTGGCACGGTATCATGCAAAAAAGCACCAATGGTCATTTATCTATTAATGTCCATAAAGAAAATAATTATGTACAAGTTTTGATAAAAGATGATGGTATAGGAATGAAAAAATCCAAAGAAATAAAATCTAAACAAAGCTTAAAAAGAAAATCATTTGGACAAGGCATTGTGCAAAGACGCTTAGAATTATTAAATTCAAGTCACAAAAAAAATTATTCTATAATTTATTCAAATCTATATACAGAAACCAAAGAAAATCCTGGTACGTTAGTCACCTTAAATCTTTAGAAAATGAACATTAAAGCCGTTTTAGTAGATGACGAAATAGATAGTATTGGAGCTATGCTTATTCAGCTGAATAGACATTGTCCACTTGTTCATGTCATCGGAAGCTTTACGTCTTCAGAAGAGGCCTATGAATTTTTGGCCCACCATGAAGTGGATATCCTTTTCGTCGATATTGAGATGCCTAGATTAAATGGTTTCGAATTACTCTCTAAGTTGGGGAAGTTCACTTTTAAAGTTGTTTTTGTTACCGCATATGATCAGTTTGGTATCAAAGCTGTAAAATTCCAAGCTTTTGATTACTTACTCAAGCCCGTAGATCCCGAAGAGTTAAAAGAAGTTGTTAAAAAGTATGCAGAAAATATCACCATTGGCCACGACGAAGACAGCTTAAAGACTAAAAAATCTTCAAGGTTAAGCATGGATGACAAATTACTTATACCGGTAGGCTCTGAATATGAGTTTATTCCTATGGACTCAATAATAAGGTGTGAGTCTGATGATAATTATACTCTTATACATCTTATTGATAAAAAGAAAATAATCGTCAGCAAAACACTCAAACTCATAGAATCTAAACTTCCCATCGATATTTTTTTGAGAGTTCATAGTAGCCATCTTATTAATATCCATTATATCAGCAGCTACCATAAGTCTGACGGTGGTTATTTTGAGCTTATCAATGGCGAAAATATTCCTCTTTCACGTTCGCGCAAAGATGAAATTTTAAAAATATTGGGAATCGGGTAGGCATCCCATTAGAATTATTAATACCTATCTTTTGGTAACTATTTTGGATATGTCTTTATCTCTGCTTACTTTTGTGCTTCTATCTTTAAACAGAAATCATGAATGTATTAATACTAGGAAATGGTGGTAGAGAATGTGCTGTTGCTTGGAAAATAAAACAGAGCCCATTATGTAAAAATTTATATATTGCTCCTGGCAATCCCGGCACAGCTTTTTATGGAGAAAATATTGACATTTCTATAGCCGATTTTGATTCTATACAAAAGTTTTGTGTTGAAAAAGATATTCATATACTATTTGTTGGGCCTGAAGCACCCCTTGTTAATGGCATAAAAGATGCCTTCACTGAAGCTCCTTTTGACAAAACATACGTCATAGGTCCATCAGCCCACGCAGCTCAGTTAGAGGGAAGTAAGGCCTTTGCCAAAAAGTTTATGAAAAAATACAACATTCCTACGGCTGGATATTTTGAGGTGACAAGTGTTAATCTAGCCGAAGGTTTAGCATTTTTGGACTCCATGACATCTCCTTACGTGCTTAAAGCGGATGGACTAGCCGCTGGAAAAGGCGTCCTCATTATAAAGGATATTGAAGAGGCTAAAAGCGAGCTTGAAGCCATGCTAAGTGGAAAGTTTGGTGAAGCGTCCCATACAGTAGTGATAGAAGAATTTTTAGATGGCATTGAATTTTCTGTTTTTGCACTCACTGATGGTCACGAACACATACTGCTGCCAGAGGCCAAAGACTATAAGCGTATTGGAGAAGGTGACACTGGGCTAAACACAGGTGGTATGGGCGCAGTTTCGCCTGTTCCCTTTGTCGATGGGAATCTATGGGATAAAGTCCTAAAACGTATCGTTCATCCTACTATAAAAGGCATTGAAAATGAGAAAATGGACTATATTGGGTTTGTATTTTTTGGTCTGATTAATGTCAAGGGAGAGCCTTACGTTATTGAATATAATTGTAGACTGGGCGACCCCGAAACTGAAGCCATTCTACCTCGAATAGATAGCGATTTTTTAAAAATATTGTACGATACCGCTTCAGGTCAAATCACCTCCTCATCCATATCTTTTAGTGAAAAATCGGCCGCAACTGTCGTGATGGTATCTGAAGGATATCCAGGTGATTATCCAAAAGGACGACCTATTACAGGAATTGAAAATGAAAATGAAAAGAGTATCATCTTTCACGCGGGCACGAGTGTTATCGATGGTCAACTTGTGACAGCTGGAGGTAGAGTGCTAGCCATAACGAGTATGAGCGCGCATCAAGAGGAAGCCGTAAAAAAATCACTGGAAATAGCTGATGTTATAAATTTCGAGGGTAAATATTATAGAAAAGATATAGGATTTGATCTGTGAAAGAACATAAAAAATACAGTCCTCAGGAGCTTATCAATGTATGGCAATGCCCACATCATATCATAGATGACGCTTATTCTATATCAGCGATCTCCATTGACACCAGGCATATTCCATTACCCCAAACTACTCTTTTTTTTGCTCTTAAAGGGACCAATTCGCATGGCAATATCTACATAGAAGATGCTGTAAATAAAGGAGTAAAAAATATAGTTACTGATGATCCAAGTTTTATTATCTCTGACAAAGCCAATTATTTTATTGTAGAAAATACATTGATAGCATTACAAACCTTAGCTCAATATCATAGGTCCTTATTCAAAGATATACCTATCATTGGCATTACGGGTAGCAATGGTAAAACTATTGTAAAAGAATGGTTATCCCAAATGCTGGCTGATAGACCCCATACTAAAAGTCCTAAAAGTTATAACTCTCAAATTGGTGTAGCTCTATCCGTATGGGAACTCGCAGAGGAAGACACTTGCGGTATCTTTGAAGCAGGTGTCTCTCAAAAAGGAGAAATGATTCATTTGGCCAATATCATATCACCTAATATAGGAATTTTTACAGCATTAAGCGATGCCCACGATTCTGGTTTTGCATCGATGGAAGAAAAGTTATTTGAAAAAACCACACTATTTAAAGATTCTGAAATTATAATATTTGAAGAGGATAATAAAGATATAGCCAAAACTATAAGAAATACTTATGGAGATAAAAAACTTCTATCTTGGGGTTTTAGCAAAGAGTCCACGTGGATTGTTATTAAAAACATTTTAAAATATGAATCCTATTCTACTTTAGAAATCATACACGATAGTATTTTTTATACTATACATGTCCCGTTCAGTGATGAGGCCTCTGTTTATAATGTGTTTTCATGCATATCTGCATTATTGTCCTTGGGTGAGCCTATGACCAAAATCATAACAAACCTTAATGAACTTAAAAACCTTCCTATGCGCCTAGAGATGAAAAATGGTCGCAATGGCAGCTTACTCATTAATGACACCTATAATGCAGATTTGCATTCATTTAAGATAGCATTGGAGTTCTTGTCTCAACAAGCAGGTGTTAGGGATAAAGTAGTCATACTATCTGACTTTCAGCAGATAGGTATTGACACAGAACTGTTTGCACAAAAAATTTCTTACTTACTCGAACTTCATGGTGTTTCTACTCTTCTGGGCGTCGGCAGCAGTATGCCCATAATAGAGAAGCATCTCAGTCCATTCATCCTTTTTCACAAAGAAAATACTACTGAGGATTTATTAAAATATTTAAATTATTGGAGTTGTGACAAAAAAGTTATTCTTATAAAAGGTGCAAGAAAATTTAATCTTGAATTAGTTTTTGAAAAACTGTCTGATCAGTCGCACTCCACACAGCTAGAAACCGACCTAAAAGCAGTAGAGAATAACCTCAAAGTTTTTAAATCTATAATCAGTCCCACTACTGGAATAATAGCTGTCATCAAAGCTTCCGCTTATGGTACAGGAAGTGAAGACCTAGCATTACTTTTAGAAAACAAAAAAGTTGCCTATCTGGCTGTAGCATTTGCTGATGAAGGTGTACGACTACGGGGGGCAGGTATTTCACTACCCATCATGATACTTAATCCAGACATCAACAGTATGTCTACTATCCTAGACCATAAGTTAGAGCCAGAAGTTTATTGCCTAGACCAAATATACAAAATCCTATCACATCTTAAACTTTATAACCAATCTTTGGATATTCATCTCAAGATAGATTCAGGTATGCACAGATTAGGATTTGACTTTCAGGAACTAGTTGTATTGGCCAAAATATTGAAATCTAATACTCAATATATTAAGGTAAGAACAATTTTTAGTCATTTGACAAGTTCTGAAAACTCTGAGCATGACAAGTGGACGCATCATCAAATACAAGAATTTCTTAAAGCATATGATTACTTAACAAAAATTCTAGACTATTCAATACCCAAACACATCCTTAATTCAGCCGGAATTGTCAGATTTCCTGAGTATCAATGGGACTATGTAAGATTAGGTTTGGGGCTTTATGGTATACCTGTATCTACACAATTGGAAGGACTAGAGCGGGTACATACCCTTACCTCCTATATCATACAAATAAAACATGTAAAAGCCAACGAGACTATAGGTTATAATAAAAAAGGAGAAATATATAAAGATACCCACATCGCTGTTATTAATATTGGTTATGCCGATGGTCTAATGCGTATCGCTAGTTTAGGTCGGTTTTCTGTGAGTATTCATGGCCAAGATTACCCAATAATTGGACAAATATGTATGGATCTAACTATGGTCGACATAGGAAACGATATAGATAAAATACAAGTTGGAGACTCTGTCACAATCTTCAGCAAACACAAGCCCATAGAGGAGTTGGCTTTAGCATGTCAGACTATTCCTTATGAGATATTAAGTCGTATCTCGGAAAGAGTAAAGAGGGTTTATACTCGAAAGTAATAGTTTAATCTTTACCGTTGAACATACTTATTCTCATACGACTTTACCATAGAGGTCATAGTCATCCGCTTCAGTAACCTCAATCATTGCAAAATCACCTACTCTGACAAAATTTTCTTTAGCTAAAACCAAAACTTCATTGTCCACTTCAGGAGAGTCATACTCGGTCCTTCCTACAAAATATTCCCCCTCTTTCCTATCAAACAAAACTTTAAAAGTCTTACCTACTTTGTTTTCATTATGATTGAGAGAAATAGATTGTTGTATTTCCATAATCTTATTGGCACGGTCTGTTTTCTCTTCCGCAGTCACATTATCCTCTAGTAAAAAACCTGATGTATCTTCCTCATGTGAGTACTGAAATACGCCTACTCTATCAAATCTCATTTCTTCGACAAATCTGCATAAATCATCAAACTCTTCGTCCGACTCACCTGGAAATCCTACCAAAAATGTGGTACGAATAGCTATATTAGGAACTATTTTACGTGCTTCATGGATCAACTCAGCTTGATATTCGCGAGTGGTTTGTCGCTTCATTCTTTCTAATACAGTATTGGATGCATGTTGTAAAGGAATATCCAAATAATTACATATTTTAGATTGACGCGCCATGACCTCAAATATTTCCATAGGAAACTTGCTTGGATAAGCGTAATGAAGTCTAATCCATTCCACGCCCTCTACTTTACATAATTCATCCAAAAGTTCAGGTAATGCCCTTTTTTTATATAAATCCAACCCGTAATATGTCAACTCTTGAGCTATCAGTATTAATTCTTTAACTCCTATTGAAGCTAAGTGGCGTGCTTCTTTGACCAAGTTTTCAATACTTTTTGATATGTGCTTGCCTCGCATCAATGGAATAGCACAAAACGAACAAGTCCGATTGCAGCCTTCAGAAATTTTAAGATAAGCATAATGCTGAGGTGTGGTTAGACTCCTTTCACCTATCAATTCATGCTTATAATCTGCATTAAGCTTAGCCAATAATCCTGGCAACTCTAATGTTCCAAAGTAAGCATCTACCTCGGGGATTGCTTTCTCTAAATCATCTTTATACCTTTGTGACAAACACCCTGTAACATACAATTTATCTATACCTCCTTTGGATTTTACATCAGCATATTGAAGTATAGTATTGACCGATTCTTCTTTGGCCAAATCAATAAACCCGCATGTGTTGACAATAACTATATTGGCCTCATCATTTGATTCATGAGCCACTTCATAATCATTGGCTTTAAGCTGAGTAATGATATTTTCGGAGTCAACCAAATTTTTTGAACAACCTAATGTTATCACATTGACTTTATCTGGTCTTATCGTTTTTGTTTTCATCAATTAAAATAGGCAATATTAAAAATCAATTAGGCCGCTTTGAGCTTTTTTATACTGCTTTTACTCAGCTTGTCTTCAGCATAAACCTTATCTACCACAAATTCTTTAATATCTTTTTGTGATGGAAGTTCAAACATAGCATCTGTCAAAATAGCTTCACATAGAGACCTCAATCCTCTAGCTCCCAATTTGTATTCTAATGCTTTAGTAGCTATCAAGTCAAGTACATCATCAGTAAATATCAGCTTGATTCCTTCCAATTCAAAAAGCTTTTTATACTGCTTTAATAAAGCATTCTTGGGCTCTGTCAAGATGGAAAGTAAAGTCTCCTTATCAAGCGGATCGAGGTGTGTCACCACTGGAAGTCTCCCAATCAACTCTGGTATCAAACCATAATTTTTTAAATCTTGATGTACAAGATATTGGAGAAGATTATCTTTATCCACTTCCTCTTTTTCCAAATGATTATAACCTATCACTTGTGTGTTCATCCTCCTTGATATCACTTTATCTATGCCAGAAAAAGCACCTCCACAAATAAAAAGTATATGACTCGTATCTACTTTAATCATTTTTTGCTCAGGGTGCTTCCTTCCTCCGTGTGGCGGTACATTGACTTCTGTACCCTCCAGCATCTTAAGTAAGGCTTGTTGTACACCTTCTCCAGAGACGTCTCTAGTAATGGAAGGATTATCGCTTTTGCGAGCTACTTTATCTATTTCATCTATATAAACAATACCTCTTTGAGCCGCTTCCACATTGTAATCACATGCTTGTAGCAGTCTGCTCAACATACTTTCGACGTCTTCTCCAACATATCCCGCTTCAGTAAATACGGTGGCATCCACTATCGCAAAAGGAACATTTAAAAATTTTGCAATAGTTTTAGCAAGCAAAGTTTTACCCGTACCCGTTTCTCCTACTAAAATAATATTTGATTTCTCGATTTCTACGTCGTCAGTATTAATAGCGTCCAATCTTTTATAATGATTGTAAACTGCCACAGAGAGGTATTTTTTAGCATCAGTTTGCCCTATCACATATTGATCCAAAAAGGTTTTAATAGCCGCTGGCGTAACGTCAGTATTGAGTTTGCCAATACTATTCTTTGAGCCTTTATCCACTTTTATCTCATCAGAAATGATATCGTAGGCTTGTTGTACGCATGTTTCGCATATATGACCATCTATGCCCGCAATGAGCATTAACGCCTCATTTTTACCTTTCCCACAAAACGAGCAAGTAACATTATCTTTGTACTTAGACATTTATAAATTTTTTCTGATATGAAATCTATGATTTTTTATCTGCATTTCTTTTCAATACCTCATCCACTAAACCATATTCTTTAGCTTCCGTAGCTGTCATCCAATTATCTCTTTCACTATCCTTCTCTATGTCTTCAAAAGTCTTTCCTGTGTGGGAAGCCATTATAGAGTACAGTTCATTACGCAATTGTTTTATAAGATTATACGAAATTTCCATGTCAGTAAACTGTCCCTGCATACCACCAGATGGCTGATGTATCATCACACGTGAATGAGGCAAACACGTTCTTTTTCCAGCCTTACCTGCACAAAGCAATACAGCGCCCATAGACGCAGCTAAACCAGTACATATCGTGGCTACATCTGGACCTACATACTGCATAGTATCATATATACCCATTCCAGCTATGACTGAGCCTCCAGGGCTATTTATAAACATCTGAATGTCTCTTTTAGGGTCTGTAGACTCTAAAAATAATAATTGAGCTTGTATAACATTTGCTACGTAGTCATTCACGGGTACTCCCATGAATATTATTCTATCCATCATGAGCCTTGAGAATACGTCCATTCCTACGATATTCATTTGTCTCTCCTCTATAACCTGAGGAGTAAATCCATTGATATTTGGAACACTAGTCTCCATGTATTTCTCTAAATGCATACTACTCATACCTAGATGAGATACTGCATATTTTTTAAATTCATCCTGTGTAAACATATTATAAAAGTTTATGGGTTTTTTTTAATAAAAAAAGAGCACCAATGGCGATGCCCTTCTATAAATTAAAAAAACGATTAAAAGTTCATTTTTTAAATAATTATTATCTAATGAAATTTTATGTCCGTTTATAAAATATTCTATAAAATTAGGTAGCAATAAAGCACAAAAGTTAATTCTCCATTTTGCTATTGAGTTCTTTGACTTTTGATTCAAAATCTTTAGCAGTGATAGAAATGGGGTTTCTAGCCACAGTTTCACCTATGTGATAAAATACTCTATTAGTCAAAATCTCCTCATAAGCTTGATTTACTTGCTTTTCATCTTTCATCATTTGATCCGTCATGCTATTCATAAAAGAGTAGTCTTGCATACCTTGATTTCTCATGTATTGGAATATACGCTGAAAGAAATGACTTCGTATATCCTGATCTTCAATTTTGATATCATATTGAGATGCAATCTTACTTTTTATAAGTGACCATCTAAGGTTTTTTACAAAAGGCTCAAATTCGCTTTCTAAGACCTCTTCATTTACTCCTTCGTTGGTCTCTTTAAGATATTTTTTAAGAAAATCATGTGGTAATTCAAATTGGGTCTCTGATATCATCCTGTCTCTGATGTCTGCGTACATAATTTGAAGAGCCTGACTATCAAAAAATTTCTTAAGGTCACCTTTCATAAATTCCATTAGCGAGGACTCATCCATAATTTCTTCTTGACCAAATGCAGTGAAAAACTCTTCATTCATCTCAGCTGGTACTATCCTCGAAACATTAGTTATCGACGCAGCAAAATCTTTTCCAACTTCCAGATCAGAATCTTCAGGTAATTTGAGTAAATATTTTTTTACGTGTGACGCTTCTTTATCCTCTAAGGCGTAGATATCAAAATTGATTGTGTCTCCTTTTTTGGATTTTAATATTTCTTCTTTTACTGGTTCATCCTTAATCATATCAACCAATACAGTAAAAGTAGTTTTCCAGCCTCCTTCTTTTACCGCACCGCCGTCTAATTCCTCAGCCTCAAGCGTTATAATATCATTGAGCTCTATGTTATCATCAATATCTGATTGAGAACCCATCCTTTTTCTCGCTGACCCAATCTCCTCTTGTACCATATCATCAGATATTTCTACATCATATATGTCGTAAGTATCCTCATTTTTAACTCCAGCTACCTCAAACTCTGGAACTAATCCCATATCGAAACTAAAAGTATATTCCTTTAAATTATTGATATCGAGATCTAATATATTATTCTCGTCTCTGTCTGGAAGCGGCTGTCCAATGTAATGAAAATCTTGTTCTTTGATATATTCACTCAAACTTTCCTGCAACTTGTCGTTTATTGCATCAAGCAAAATAGATTTACCATACATCTTTTTTATAACCGCTTCTGGCGTTTTACCTTTTCTAAAACCTTTTAGTTGGGCTGTATTTTGTACTTTTTTTAATTCAGATTTGAATTTACCACTGTAATCTGATGGTTCTAAAGTAAGCTCTATTTTTATGTTAATAGTATCAGCATCTTTCCTGACAATTTTCATATACTAAAGTTAAAATTTATGTGATTAAAAATGAATATATTCCTGCAAAGCTTTATCACTTTAGGAGAATAACATCGGAGGGTCTATTTAAAGTCTTGATTCTATAAGAGCACTTAAATAGATTGATATGTTAATCTAAGAAAAGAAAGCACTCTATAAAGAGTGCGGGTGGAGGGACTCGAACCCCCAAGCCTCGCGGCACCAGATCCTAAGTCTGGCGTGTCTACCAATTTCACCACACCCGCAAAATAAT
>DAIPYV010000006.1:0-37216 GCA_036782555.1 Saprospiraceae bacterium | reverse complement strand
TACAAAATTGGATTAGGGAAGGTCTAGTAATATTAGAAGCAGAAAAGCAGGTAGCATCCGACATAAATTTAGATAAATTAGTTGATGACTATAGATCCTCTTTACTAGTTTATAATTTTGAAAACAAACTTATAGAGAACCAATTAGATACCGTAGTGACTACCAATGAAAAACAGGAATTTTATGAGATGCACAAAAATAATTATCGCCTTTCCCACCCAATATTTAAATACTATGCAGGTAAATTTAGTAAAAAGAATAAAAACCTTAAAAACATAGAAAAGGCATTTAATAATCTAGATTTGTACTCAATCGAAACACTCGCGAGTCGCGAGGCTATTACTTTCTTTGCCGACACTTCGAGATATATGATCAAAGAAGACTTACTCACTTGGATGCCCTCCGAGGTCAATAATAAAATAAAAAAGAGCCAGAAACAGCTTAAGTTTTCAGATTCAAACTATGAATATTTTGTTAAAATGGTAGAGTTTTATGACGAAAATGACATCCCACCGTTTAGTTACATAGAAAGTAAAATAGAAAAAACGATATTAAGCGAACGCAAGAATAAACTTCTCAAAGATTTTAGACAACAATTGTATCTCAAAGGTATCTCAGAAAATAAATTTAAAATCTACAATATACAAAATTAATAAATAATAAATCGAATTATCATTATAATGAAAGTGATTTTTAATTTTTTTACAATAATATTCCTATTAGCCTCAATTCCTATTATTGGACAAGATTTGCTTGTGGATAAAGTAGTAGCACGAGTAGGCAATCAGCAAATACTTCTTTCAGAAATAGAGGAAGAGTATTCTTATATTAAATCCAAAGATCCATCTACGGATGAAAATATAAAATGTTATATCCTAGAGGGTATGATAGAACAAAAACTAGTTATATATCATGCGATAATAGATAGCGTTGATGTTTCTGATGAGGAAGTTGAGATGCAATTAGACTTCAGATTTGAATCAGTATTACGTCAGATGAATGGAGACGAAGCATTTTTCGAGGAGTATTATGGTGCTTCTTTAGAGGAAATGAAAAATAGGTATAGAGACGACCAAAAACATAAGTTGCTAGCTGAAAAAATGCAATATGACTTATTATCAGATATTGATATCACACCGAAAGAAGTTGAAATATTTTACAATAGTGTTCCGACTGATTCACTACCCTATTTTAAATCTGAAATGGAAATATCAGAGATAATAATGCTTCCTAAAGTCAATGAAAAAGAGCGGCAAAAAGCCTTGGACAAAATTACAGAACTTTATGAAAAAGTGATTTCAGGCGAAGCTAAATTTGAAGAAATAGCGTCTAAATACTCACAGGATCCTGGATCAGCAATAAAAGGAGGAGATTTAGGATTTGCCCGCAGGGGTGTATTTGTTGAAGAATTTGAGGCCACAGTCTTTTCACTTACCCAAAATGAAATTTCCGAAATCATTGAGACAGATTTTGGATTTCACTTTATCCAACTTCTCGAACGAAGGGGAAACTCTGTCAGAGCTAGACACGTACTTATCAAACCGGAAATTACAGCTGAGGATTTAAGATTAACTAAAAACACTTTAGATTCTGTCAGAATGCTCATTTTAAATGACTCGATATCATTTGAACAAGCTGTAAAAAAATATTCTATGTCTCAACTGCCTTCATATAGTAATAACGGACGTGTTAAAAACCCCAATACGAATAATACTTTTTTCTCCGCAAATGACTTAGACCCTGACACATACTTTACGGTCATAGATATGAAAGTAGGAGATATCTGCAAGCCGCTAGAAATAAAAATGCCCGATGGACAAAAAGCATATAGACTGGTACGACTGAATAGTACCACCAAGCCGCACAGGGCCAACTTAAGCGAGGATTATGACAAAATATCAAATTTTGCTAAAGAAAATAAAAAAAATGAATACTACATGAAGTGGATTAACAATAAGAAATCTAAGACTTTTATTTCTATAGATGATTTATTTTCGCATTGTAGAACTAATTTGAAGAATTAAATAATAGTCTCATAATGAAGCTGTTAGTTATTTCAATTCTTTGTTTATCTTTTATTCATAGTACATTGGGTCAAACGAATATTATGTTAGAACGTTTAGGTAAATACCAAGGTGTTTTACATATTTTCAATGGAAAAAATGAACAGAAGATCAACATGGAGCTTCAATTATTACCAACTCAAATTCCATATGAATTTGAGTACAATATCATTTACCTCAATAACGACAGCATTAGAGATGAGCGTCTTTACACTTTAAAGTATGATACATTAAATGAAACATGGTCGATAGATGAAAATAATGGTATAGTGTTATCAGCTCATTGGGTGAATCAAAGTTTATATAGCTTGTTTGAGGTCGAAGGAGGCTTATTGACATCTACAATTGAATTTAAAGATAGTTATGCCGAGTTTCAAATAACTCATTCATCAAAAAAAAATGCTTTAGTAACTGGTGGTATATCAGATGAGATTCCAAAGGTCATTTCCTATCCAATCGGAACAGTCCAAAAAGCAAAATTATTTAAAGTTGCTTTTTAAAAATATCTTATTGATATCACCTGGGCAATTTTAAGCTATTGCCTAAATAATGAATGAAAGCTTCATAGCTCGGGTTGAAATGTTAATAAATGAGAAATTATAGTGATTGAACCATTTTTTCTATCACCGCTGAAGCTGCAAAAGTTAAAGTAATTGATTTAAAAAATAGTTGAGTAACATATTATATAGTCATATACTCATTCAGTGTTTTTTCTATAAATATAGTTTTCCTAGGTCCTATAAAATATTGTGGGGTCAAAAAAAAAACAAGTTTTCTGACCCCACAATTATTATATTAAAAAGATAAAATTAATGGTTATCATCACACAATCCTTGGATAATGTGGAATGTATCATGTAATTTTGTGAGACTTTCTTTTATTTGATTGTCTTTTTTCTTTTTAGACACCAATTTATGTAATTGAGCGGAGCCTGTCACCAATTCCATTAAAGCCTTTTTTATCTCAGGTGTATTGAATGAAGCTGGAATTGCGTTTTTAGACAATGAAGTAGCTTTTTCTAACATCTCAGCGGATCTTGATTTTATAGGCTGTAAATCACCTTCTTCCATTGGATGAAAAGTTTGAGCCATAACTTTATGAAAATCTCTTAATTCCATCCAAGAATCTTTTTCAATAGCTTTTAATAAAGGATTATTTAAAGCCATCTCATAATTTTCACTTACTTTGGCCCAATCTACTACATTCCAGATTGCACCCATATAATCACCCCGTTTATTTTGATACTTCAGGTAATAGGCATGCTCCCATACATCAATACCTAAGATAGGTATACCTCGCTCTGTGCCGGCCGCACCCATTAAAGGATTATCTTGATTGGGAGTCGAACTTACACCAAGAGATTTATCAGGCTTAACATAAAGCCAAACCCATCCAGAGCCAAATCTTTTACCCGCACCTTCGTTCATAAGCTTTTTAAGATTATCCATAGATGTGAAGTACTTTTGGAGCTCTTTACTTAACATATCTGAGGGCTCGGGAGTTGAATTCGGTGAAAGGACCGACCAAAATAATGTGTGATTAAAATGGCCGCCTCCATTGTTTCTTATGGCATCTCCACGTCTGTCAGCGGCAATGAGCAAATCTTCTAATGACATCCCTTCGGCACGAGTACCAACTACTGCTTTATTAAGATTATTGAGATATGCCTGATGATGTCTAGAGTAGTGAATTTCCATGGTTTGTGCATCTACATAAGGTTCTAAGGCTTCATATTCGTATCCTAATTTAGGCATTTCGTAAGCCTGCGCGTCCACTCCATTCTGATTAAAAAAGAAAAGAAGTGTCAATGATAATGAAATTGATTTTAACATTTTTTAGTATTTTAAATTTAATGACTACAATTAATTAAAACATAAAAGTAAGTAAAAAGATTAAACTCAGCCATAGAATATTGTGTAAATTGTTAAAGAAGGATACTCATTTAATGAATGTAGAGAAGATCCATTTGTATAAATTTAAACAGTCCTATGCCTCCCTGAGGATCTATATTAAAATTATAAATACTTTTGTTACTAGAATAGGTTTTAATAATTTGATGATATAAAAAATGGTATCGAAATGTTTTTATACGTTTCTCACTCTTTTTAACTTGGTCATTTATTGAACTTCGTCAGGAGAATTTCAAACGTATTATAAGAGTTAAACCATTAAGAAATACATTTTACAATTCATCAAACCCAGCTTTAAAAACACTCAATTTGGGTCTTCCATTCTTTGCTATTTTGAATAATTCAGGTTTTTATTTCAATATAATTTTAATTGATTTTATGGTACAGATATAACCTAGTGTTAGCAATCCAAACAAGATTTCCAATCTTTTAAGTTTCGACACATGAGTATCCTCCATATTGAACCCGTTCGACTTAAAGTTTTTAAACATCACTTCTATAAACCTCCTTTATAATTTTCCTCACTCACTTTTATCTTTGATGTAAATGATGCAATTATCAAATTATCAAATTTGTACGGTCAATGACTAAAGTTAAGTGTAATAAACTGATTTTTAACGTTTACGACCTATTAAATATTAAGGCCTTATTGTATTTAACCCGCATTATGTAATAGAAAATCCCTGCTTTCCGATTAAACGTCAGTCAGGCAGGTATTCCGAATCTAAACTACTACAAATCATAAGCTTCGCCTATTTATTTTCTGTATGTCACAAAAACACTTTGGCTATCACTCAAAGTGTTTTGACTACGCTACCCGTTCTTTGCTTTGTTAAAGTAGACAAAGGAAAATATAAGTGTAAAAAAAATAGAGTGGAGAATACCGGGCTCGAACCGGTGACCTCTACGCTGCCAGCGTAGCGCTCTAGCCAACTGAGCTAATTCCCCATATTTTTAGGCGTTGCAAATGTATAAACATTATTGTAATTAGCGAAATTTTAATAAGAAAAAAATACGATAAATTATCAATAACATCTTTCAACAAATTGATGTCTTTTACGGTTTTATCTTTTTTTATAAAGGTATCATGACTTATCAAGACATAATAAACAACCTAAAGGCAAAAAAATATGCCCCAATCTATCTTTTATCAGGAGAGGAATCTTATTACATTGATAAAATTAGTCAATATATCGAACAAAACGTCTTAGATGAGAGCGAAAAAGCTTTCAATCAGATTATAGCCTATGGAAAAGATACAGAAGAAAAATCTATAATCGACGAATGCAGACAATATCCCATGATGTCACAGTATAGATTAGTGGTCATTAAAGAGGCTCAAGACCTAAAAATTACAGAAATTCTGGAGTCTTATATGGATAATCCAGTACCATCATCCATTCTTGTACTCAACTACAAACACAAAAAAGTTGATAAAAGAAAAAAATTTGTAAAAAGTGTCCAAAAAAACGGCGTCTTTTACGAAACACCTAAACTTTACGATAACCAAATAGCAGCATGGATATCTTCATACATGAAAGATGTCGGTCTTAAACCAGAAAGTGGTGTGCCGCAGATTCTTGCCGATTACCTAGGTGCCAATCTTAGTAATATCATTTTGGAAATTGAAAAATTGTCCATCAATGCACCCAAAACAAAGGTCATCACAGTGGATGATGTTAGAGATCAAATTGGGGTGAGCAAAGAGTTTGATGTTTTTGAATTGACAAATAAATTAGCTGAGATGGATTTCGCTAAGTCGCTACAGATTATCAATTTTATGGCGGCAAATAAAACTCAAACCATTCATAGTGCTTTGCCTAATTTGTTTAACTTTTTTTATAAAACGGCTATAGTCAAACAAAATGCTAAGGCATCCGATTTTGAGGTGGCCAAAATAGCTGGAATTGCCCCTAATTTTGTAAAGACATATAGATTGGCTGCCAAAAATTACTCACTAGAAAAACTTCAAAATGTATTTAGAACACTAAAGAAATGTGATAAAGCCTCCAAAGGTGTAGATAGTCGTCATAGTGACGAACTTCCCATATTTAAAGAATTACTCATCAGTTGTATGGCTTAAAAAATATTAATTATACTTATTTGCATACTGCATAATAAATTTTATTCCTTTATTAATTTCAATTTATAATATAATGTACTATTCATTTGGCGAGACACTCTGGGATGTATTTGGAAAAGACAAAGTCATGGGAGGCGCTGCATTTAATGTAGCCGCTCATTTACGAAAATTAGGTGCTCAAGCTATACTAATCAGTGGCATAGGTGATGACGCCAATGGCCAAGAAATATTGAGCATTCTAAATAAAAGAGATATGGCTACAAGTTGTATTTACATTACTCAAGAGCATCCGACGGGAATAGTCCAAGTGAAGTTAGATTCGCAGGGTATTCCCTCTTACGACATAGTGTACCCATCAGCTTGGGATTTTATAAAATTTGAAGGCGAAGTTCCCAATAATTCAACCCTGATTTTTGGAACTTTAGCGCTAAGAAACAGTGTCTCCAGAGATACATTAATGATGATAAAGGACAAATTTAGTAGAAAAGTATTTGATATTAATTTACGAAAACCCTTTTATGACGAAAAAGTCATCATCAATGGTCTCATTGATTGCAACATTCTCAAAATCAACGATGAGGAGATGCTACTACTCGCGCAGTATATGAATGTCAGTGAAGATAACGTTATTCAATATCTTTTTGAAAAATTTAGTATATCTCTCATCATTCAGACATTAGGTAGTAAAGGTGCAGAAATAAGTACTACTGATGGCAAAAGATTCAAAGCTCAGCCACCCCAAGTTCAAGTAGTAGATACTGTAGGATGTGGTGACTCTTTCTTAGCTGGCTTTTTGTACTTTTATGATACGACCCACGATATACAGCATGCTCTGGACAAGGCCGTAAAATTATCATCACTAGTGGCTTCAAAAAGGGGTGCTGTACCCAATTATTCTTCATTAGATTTATAAGAAATATTTCTACATTATGTTAATTTTAAATACATTTGGAATAAAAAAAACATTACATCCTCGGTAATAAATCAAATAAGATGAACATAAAAAATGTCGAATTTAAAGCAAGGGTGGACGATTTAAATACATATGAAAAAATACTTTTTCAAATAGGTGCACAATACATCGGGACAGACCATCAAATTGACACTTATTTCAACACACACTTAGGTCGACTTAAACTTAGAGAGGGCAATATAGAAAATGCACTGATTCAATATGACAGAGCCGATACTACCCATGCGAAACTTTCCTCAGTCATCCTTTATATGCATAAACCTGATAAAGCATTAAAAGATATTTTAACTTTACAATTGGGCATTAAAACTATTGTGGACAAATTTAGAAAAATTTTTCATTTAGAAAATGTTAAGTTTCATTTAGATACTGTCACAAAGCTGGGTACTTTTATCGAAGTGGAAGCTATAGATAATAAAAATATGTACTCACAAAAATTTTTAGAAAATCAATGTGAATATTATTTTAACCTGTTTGGCTTAGGAGAATATTCTTTACAACCAAAATCATATTCTGATATGGTGATAAATAACTAGTGGAAAAAAACATATTAGTGCTCTGACTATATGAATGGCTTTAAATTTAAAACCGATATTTATGTCTCATATACTGAATTGTATTGTGCACTCGATTTTGAAAATCAAAAAAAGCACTGTTTTCCCAACTTGAACCTGTACCCCATTGGTCTTTTAGAGATGTACTAATCCAGGCTGGCTCCCAGTAAATAATACCTTTGCCGCCACCATCTATAATGGCTTGAGTTAATTCTTGCAAATATAAGTTTTGTCCTGATTTTGTAACAGAGTAGCCTTCTGGAATACCCTCATCGGACAAAATATTAGGATAAGTATCCTTATTTTCTAACGTCCAAGGAAAGGCCGTTTCTACTATCCAAATATCTTTTTGGGTCAATGTTTTTAATTTTTCAATGGCAAGGGTTACTTGCTCCATTTTATTGTATTCAGACCATTTATAATAATGTGATATTCCTAAAATATCATAATCTAAATTAATTGAACATGACTGAATGCCTTTGACCCACCCTTCAGCATCTTGAAACTGTGCAACGTGTATGATGACTTTAATATTTTCATTTTCCTCCACAGAGAAATCTCGAACCGCTTGAATTCCTTTCTGAAGTAAAGTACAAAAGTTATTATAATTATTTCCATTTATTCTTCCTGCTGGATGACACATACCCGTATTGTTTTCATTCCCTATCTGAATGTATTGTGGTATCAAATCATCCTTTGCAAGTTCCTTTAAAACATTATAAGTATATAGATAGACAGAATCCGCCAATATATTTAAAGACAAATTTTGCCAAGATTTTGGCGTGTCTTGTTTGTGCGGATCAGCCCAGTTATCACTATAATGTAAATCTAACAATGTGGACATGCCACGACTTTTAGCTTGATTTATAGTGTTTTTCACATCAATTAAATTATGATATTTTATTTGACCATATAGTGGTACTTGCCATGTAGGTGTATGCCATAAGCGTACCCGAACAAGGTTACTGCCCAATTCCTTAAAAATTTGATAAGGATTATTGACTATAGCATTTGATGTTCTGTACTCGCTACCTGCATCTAAAATAGCATTGACATATGACAAGTCTACTCCCATCACAAACTGTGTATCAGAATAGATAACCTCAGCATGGGTATCCTTTGGCATATGACTTTCACTACATGATATAACCACGTTCAGAGCCAAAATAAGTAAAACTGCTATTTTAAAATGTTTCATATTAATTATTTTCTAGTATTTCAACCTCAAAATAAAAATTTGGTTGTCAAATATTGTAAATCAATGCCATTTTACATACTATTTTTTACTACCTTTGCGGTTTAAAGAATAAAACAAAACTCATGAAGCCACAAATCAAACAAATAATACCAGGTGTAGGCATTGATTCCTTAAAGTTTGGAATGACGAGAGACGCGGTACGTAATCTAATGGGAGCTCCAGAAGAAATCGATAATATACCAGATGAAGATGATAAAATGATAGATTCATTGGAGTCTTGGTTTTATGATGAATTAGAGTTGACGCTCGTTTTCGACGAAGACTATGAATGGAGATTGGTATCGATTGCCTTAAGCGATGAACATTACACATTATTTGGTGATTCGATAGTGGGCAAACCCGTTCCTGATGTGCTCGATATACTCAAAAAACATAAGGTAGAGATAACTGACCGAGTAGATGCTTCTGATCTAGAAACCCCTGATATGGAGATCATAGAATCCGAAAATGAAGGTCTAATGATTTGGGCAATGGATGGTGAAGCCATAGAAATACAAATAGTGCCTGAAATGGATGAAGATGGCTCTACATTGATGTGGCCAGAATAAATCTTTTTAGCTTTACTGAATCACTTATGTCTTTTATAATTATATAATGGATGTATGTCTCATAAAGGAATAGCCCAAACATTTTGCCTAATTTGCTAACGGTTGGGCTATTTTTTTAAGCTCGTCATAGATAATTTGAGCACTCTTTTCCCATTTAAAAAAATCAACTCGATTCCTGCCCTTCAATATAAAACTTTGTCTCAGTCCTTTATCTTCGTATACCTTTATCATTGCCTCAGCTATAGCATCAGTATCGTGAGGATTGACACATAAAGCTGCATCAGCCACCACTTCTGGCATAGATGTCACATCTGAGGTGATAACAGGAACGTCTAAGCGCATAGCTTCTAATAATGGTATTCCAAAACCTTCAAAAAGCGAAACATAGACTAAACACATAGCGTTTTTGAGCCACGTATTTTTCTCGCTATCGGTGACTGAACCTAAATAGATGATGTTTTTATTATTTTTAATTAAAATTTCTACCTCATCTGTATCCCAAGCCATGCGACCTGCTAATACGAGTTGAGCTCCCTGAGGATGTAGGGTATTAAATTTCAAAAAAGCAGCAATTAAATTTTTTACATTCTTACGGGGGTGTATTGCACCGATATATATAAAATACGGTACATCCAAAGTCTCTAATGAACCCTCAAAAGATGTATTTGGGCTTAGAGCATTATAAGCTACTTTTATTTTCTCCTCAGGTACATTGAAGAGTTGGATAATATCATTTTTTACATAATGAGAGACTGTCACTATTGATCGAGCTATATCTAAGAATATAGGTGTGTTTTTTCTAAAGTAAAGAAGAGAATCTTTTTGAATATGCTCAGGATAATGCATATAAGTCAAGTCATGCAAAACCATTAATGTAGGAACACTTGATCGCTTTGACAAATAACCTTCCCCAGAGTAGAATACGTCGATTTTATATTTTTTAAAAAACAGGGGTAGCATAATTTCAAACCATAAATACCAAATAATTGAATGACGCGCATGCCAAGGAACTATGACCTTTTTGACATTAGAAGGAAAGGGTAATGATAATTTATATTTTCTATCGAAAAAAAGAATAAACTCATCTTCAGGGTGAGCATTAGCCATATAAACAGTGGTCTCATAAATAAAACGGGCTATTCCTTCCATTTTATCAGATATTAAAAGTCTAGCATTGACACCAATTTTCATATACAGCTGATTATAACATAGTAAATAGTCTATAAGGATAAATTGTTGATATATGGCAACAAAATGAATTCATATCATCCAACTTTACCCAAAATATGTAACAAACTTTTAAGTTTTGAAGAATAGTAAAATGTCAAAGTTTCAGTATTTACAAAGTGATTGAATATCAATAATTAAAACATAATTGCGTTAATATTCGAAAATTATATTTTAAAAAAAATATAATTTATTGGCTTTAAACTCGAAAAACATCTTAACTTTGTACAACAAAAAATCATTAGACATGTCAGATATAAAATTTGGAACAGATGGCTGGAGAGCAATAATAGCATTGGACTATACTGTAGCCAACGTACAAAGAGTAGCGGAGGGTACCGCCAAGTGGGCTCTCAAACGCGGAATGAAAAAAATAGTCATTGGATATGACTGTCGTTTCGGGGGTGCAATGTTTGCTGATGTCGTAGCACGCGTGCTTGGAAATTACGAAATCAAATGTTTAATGTGTAAAAATTTTGTCAGCACTCCTATGGTTTCTTTAGGAGTAGTAAAGACCAAAAGTGATTTAGGAATAGTCATCACTGCATCTCATAATCCCCCATCCTACAACGGATATAAATTAAAATCTAACTTCGGAGGGCCGTCAAGTCCATCCGATATAGAGGAGGTGGAAGCCATGATTCCTAATACACCATTGACCTCTTTTCCAAGTATTCAGGAGTTAGAAGAAAGGCATATCGTAGAATATCACGATTTCGAGCAAATGTACATCGATCATATCTATGCCAATTTTGATATGGACTTAATCAAGAACTCGGGGATAAAGGTAGCATTTGATGCCATGTATGGTGCCAGTCAAAATGTTATGAAACGCGTATTTCCAGAAGCAGTACATGAAAGGTGTGAATACAATCCATCATTCATGGGGCAAGCACCTGAGCCTATCGGACGCAATTTAACTGAGTTTTCTCAACTCATAGCCTCAGACAAGTCCATAAATTTAGGCATAGCCAATGATGGTGATGGAGATAGGATAGGACTTTTTGACGAAGATGGTAAGTTTGTAGACTCACATCACATCTTGCTTTTACTATTAAACTATCTTTATGAGTATAAAAAGATGACAGGTAAGGTTATCATCACTTTCTCAGTCACTGACAAAATGAAAAAGCTGGCTGAATTATTTGGTTTAGAGTTTGAAGTAACAAAAATCGGATTCAAATATATAGCTGATATCATGACACAAGAAGATGTCTTGGTAGGCGGTGAGGAGTCAGGTGGATTGGCGGTAAAAGGACACATCCCAGAAAGAGATGGTATCTGGGTAGGACTTGTCATTATGGAATATATGGCTAAAACGGGCAAAAGCCTTAAAGCATTGATTCAAGATATATATTCGAAGGTAGGTTCATTTGATTTTGACAGAGATGATCTCCATCTGACAAATGACAAGAAAAATGAAATAATAGAGAAGTGTAAATCAGGAAAATTTACTAAAATAGGTGATAGAGACATCATAAGAACTGAAAGTATAGATGGATTTAAGTTTTACATCTCTGAAGATGAGTTCATCATGGTGCGGCCTAGTGGTACAGAACCTTTGCTCAGAGTATATTGTCAAGCGCCAACATCTACAGAAGTAAGAAAAATATTAGACATGGCTCAAGACACTTTATTGGCGTGATTTTCCAAAATAAAAAAGGCATAACTAAAAATTATGCCTTTTTTTATTCATAATATATAAAAAGCCAATGCTACATTTGACCTACTAATTTACATATCTCCAAAACTGTGTCAACAGACTTCTGCATATCCTGAACTGACACCCATTCATATTTGGAATGAATGGCTTGCTGTCCAGCAAAAAGATTAGGACATGGCAAACCTGTATGAGATAACATAGCACCATCCGTACCTCCACGAATACTACTATATATTGGTTTTATCCCAATAATTTCCATAGCTTTTAAAGCGATATCAGTTACATAAGGATGTTTTATAAGGACGTCTTTCATATTCCTATATTGGTGCTTAACTTCAAGTTCATAGGAAGAATTGGGATAGTCATTGAGTACATCCTCAGTTATTCGTCTTATGAGATCAGCATAAGAATCTAGTCTATCTGTCACAAAATCACGCAAAATAAAATCAATACTGGCGGTTTCTAAATTCCCCTCAATTTTAGATGGATGGATAAATCCTTGCTTTCCAGAGGTAGTTTCAGGTGTAAGTGTATTTTGAGGTAATCTACTGACGATTTCAGAAGCGATTTTTATAGCATTTTCCATGTGTCCTTTGGCATATCCAGGATGCGCGCTGAGTCCTTTTATAGATAAATGACAACTATTGGCAGAAAAATTTTCATCCTCAAAACATCCCAGATCTCCTGAATCAAGAGTGTATCCAAAGTCTGCATTGAGTAAATCTAAATCAACTTTAGCTACGCCTTTTCCTACTTCCTCGTCAGTAGTAAATAGTGCTTTAACCACACCATGAGGTATACTAGAATGAGATTTAAGCTGGTACAAAGCATCCATTATGATAGCGACTCCAGATTTGTCATCGCTACCTAATAATGTCAGGCCACTAGCGGTGACTAAATCATGCCCAATTTTATTCATAAGTTTCGGAAAATTATAAGGTGTAAGCGTGATAGTGGCATCATCAGGAAGTACTATCTCTTGTCCTTGATAGTTGTGATGTACTATCGGTTTCACATCCGTACCACTGCAATCTGGTGCAGTATCTAAATGGGCGCAAAAGAAGACAGTAGGTACTTTTTTATCTATATTGGACGGAATCTTGGCATAAATATAACCCGCATCATTGGTAGTATATTCCACCCCCATCACATCCAGTTCTCTACAGATGTAATTAGTAAGATTTTTTTGTTTTTCAGATGAAGGAAATGTATCGCTTGTGGGATCAGCCTGAGTATCTATTTGGACATATTCCAAAAATCTTTCTTTAACTGTATAATTCATAAATCATTTTATATTTTAATACTAACTAAATAAAGTGCGACAAAAATAGTTGACTTAAGTGTAAAAAAATAAGGCTTTCCAAACATAATTGAAAAGCCTTAAAATGCACAAAAAATTAATTCAACTACTCATTAATAAGAAAAGGAGCCTTACCATCAGTAATAATAACTTTTGCGTTTGGAGATCTAGATAACTTCTCAAAAGCTTCTATAGACCGTACTTTTAAGATTTCTTCACTTAAACCCTCAGATAAGATTTTTTGAGAGTCGCTGATACCTTGAGCTTCAATAATTCTTCTATCAGCCTCAGCACGTGCCTCTTGGAGAACAAACTCCATTCTCATAGCGTCTTGCTCAGCCTGAAGCTTTTGTTCGATTGACTGCGCCAATCCTGGAGGCAATTGAATACTCTTCATCAATACGGCTTCAATGATTAAACCATCCTTAGTTAAAATCTCTGTCATTCTCTCTTTGATGGCTGTCTCGATATTTGCCCTCATACCAGAGTGCATGTCCTTAGCAAAATATTTAGAACACACATCAGAAGCTGCCGATCTGAAAACATTGGCAATGATGGGCTCATAATCCAGACTTAACTCCTCAATAAGAGTCGGAACTTTATTCTTTTTTATAGCATAAAGAATAGAAATTTGTGAATTAACGCTCAATCCTTCTTTACTTGGCAAGGACATAGATAACTCTAAATTAGATGTTTGAACATTAGCTCTCAATACTTTACTAATGAATGGGTTGTACCAGACAGGTCCTGGATCGTGTACTTTACTACCTAGTTTTCCAAGTTTCTGAACAACACCGACTTGGCCGGGACTTACTATAGCGCAAGACTGAAAGGACAATGCAAAAATAACGATTAGAAAATAAATGACATGTTTCATATAATAACATTTTAATTAATTAATAAAAACTTATGATTTCCTAATACTAAATAAATAAAAACTAAACTTGTTGATGCTTAAGAGTTAAAATCTTACTAAATTTTTTATAATTATTGTCATTCAGGATACTATTTAAGATAAAAAATACAACATTTAAAAAAAAACATCCTGCAGCATGCCAATTATAGTAATGGAACACTATCTTTGCCATATAATAATATTTAAATAGTGTATGAAAATTTTTAAATCGATTGGTATTCTTTTATTGGGGTGTATTTTAAACTCATATAGTCAGGGAGATGCATTAAATGTTAATTTAATTTCAGAGTATTCCTTTAATGAAAACGGTTCTGATATTTGGGGGTATGAGAAAGATGGTATTCACTATGCTATCATGGGAACATTGACTAAAACCAATATTTTTTCTCTTGAGGATCCTAAAGAGCCAAAACTCGTGCATGAGGTATTTGGAGCACGAAGTATATGGAGAGACATAAAATACTATGGTGACTATATATACGCAGTAGCTGACCAAGGTAGAGACGGTTTATTGATTATCGACATGTCAAGAGCGCCCGATACCATAACACATAGTTTTTATAAACCTAATATCACATTAGGTACAGATGAAACTACGCTTCAGAAATGCCATAATATTTATATAGACGAAAATGGTTTTGCTTATCTAGCGGGATGCAATATAGGTAGAGGAGGTATCTTAATATTTGATTTAAACCAAGATCCTGAAAATCCAACTTTTGCAGGCGCGGCTAATCTCCAATATTCTCATGATGCATTCACTCGAGGCGACACGCTATATACTTCAGAAATCTACCAAGGCAATTTAGGCATTTATGATGTCAGTGATAAAGCCAATCCAAGGCTGTTGGCGTTGCAGCAGACATCTCGGACTTTCACGCATAATGCATGGCCTTCAGACGATGGCAAATATGTATTCACTACTGATGAAAGGGCAGGCGCTTTTGTTGATGCTTTTGATATCACAGATCTTAACAGTATAAAACTATTGGATAGATTTAGACCCATCGAGAGACAAAATGATGCTGTCATTCCTCATAATACGCACTATCATCAAGGATATCTGGTCACGAGCTGGTATACCGATGGCCTAAGAATCGTAGATGCCCATAAACCAGACAATCTAGTAGAAGTGGCTTATTATGACACATGGGAAGACCCTTTGCTTTGTCATAATGGCTTTAGCGGATGCTGGGGTGCCTATCCCTATACGGGATCTAATATGGTTTATGCTAGTGATATCAATAATGGATTGTTTATATTAGAAGTAGACTACAAGCGTGCCGCTTACTTAGAGGGTACGATCACAGAAGTAGATGAGACGCCTATCAATGGCGTTATAGTTGAGATTATTTCATCACAAAAAAATAGTAGATTATCTAATTCGTCAGGAGTATATAAAACAGGTTTAGCTCATGACGGTAATCATAAAGTAAGATTTTCACATCCAGACTATTATACGGCTGAAATAGAAATCGACCTTGTACGTGGAGAGGTCACACCTTTCGATCTAAAAATGATAAAAAAATCACCCGTGGATGTAAAAATTGAGGTCAAAGATAATGATGAAGATCTTATCGAAGTAAACATCAAGTTCACGAACGATAAAAACTCAAATACATTTACGACAAAAAGTGATGAAATCTCATCTTTTAGCTTATTATCTGGGAATTATGATGTCAATATAGCACAGTGGGGCTATGAAACAAGAACCATAGAAAATCTAGAAATAAATGTCAATCAAGAAAATTTGATTGAAGAAAAATTATTACTTAGCTATGAAGACAATTTTGAGGTAGATATGGGATGGAGCGTCGAAAATTTTCAAACCACTAGAGGTAGATGGACTAGAGCGGTCCCAAGAGAAATAAATTCCTTAGGAATAACCTCAAGACCTGGGTATGACTCCAATGATTTTGGCAACATGGCCTATATCACTGGAAATGGAATTCCCGGAGCGGCTTGCGATGGTCTGTCTTTTGGAGAGACAAGATTGATATCACCAAGTATTGATTTAACTAATTACCACTCACCCTTTGTAAATTTTGATATTTGGTTCAATAAAGGACTCAATCCCGATTCGCCTGATGCCCTTGAGGTATGGATACACAATGGTTTGGATAGCGCAATGCTCATCTCTTTTAATGATAACACGACTGAATGGCTTGAGGTCAGAGATATTGATTTAACAAGTTTTATTGAGCTCACAGATTCAATGAGATTAGTTGTATTGGCCCAGTCATATGACTCAGAATATCCTGTAACAGCTGGATTTGATAATTTTTTCATACCCTATACAATTTCTTCAACTGCAGAGACAGCCAATTCATCTACGATTTTAATTTACCCTAATCCAGCATCGGATAAAATTTGGATAAAGAAGCTCAAAGATCATACACCTCAACAATGCTTAAAGGTGTATGATATAACTGGAAATATCATACATTCAGTGTATATGTCAGATAATTCGCTTTCGATAAACATCCAAACATGGCCTGCTGGGATTTACTTTATAAGTGTAGGGGATGAAATACCTAAAAAAATTATAAAATATTAATTAATAGAGATATATAATAAGACTTGGTGTGGAGATAAAACCTGTTTATATCCAAAAATTGATTTTAACCCAGTTTAGAAATTACAAATACCAATACATCGACTTTGTACCTGAAATCAATATTTTAACAGGTCAAAACGGCATGGGAAAAACAAATATATTAGACGCCATCTATTTGTTATGTCTTGGTAAAAGTTATTTTAATGCTGTGGATAGCCACATCATGATGCATAATACTGATTTTTATAGGTTAGAAAGTAAAATTGCAAAGGGAGACAGCCTAGATAAAGTCGTTATTAAATCACAATCGGGCAAAAGAAAAGAAATAGAAGTCTCAGATAAAAAGTTGACAAAGATTAAAGAGCACGTCGGCCAATTTCCTGTAGTTATAATTGCTCCTGACGATATACATGATTTACTTAACACAAGTGAAGAAAGGAGAAATTATATCAATAACACATTGGTGCAGTTTGACGGCCAGTACCTAGATGATTTAATGACTTATACCGCTTTATTAAAACAAAGAAATGCTGCATTAAAAAGTTTTCAAGAAACCAAAACTTTTAATCCTCAGCTGCTTGAAGCTATCTCTATACGCATGTACCAGCCAGCTGAAAACATATTTAGGAAAAGAAAAGAATTTATAGAAAATGTAAGTCAGCTTTTTTTTGATATTTATAGTGATATTTCAGATCAAAATGAGCTTTGCCAACTAGAATACCAGAGTCCAATAGATGGTTCATCCTTAGAAATAAAATTTAAAGAAAGTTTAGAAAAAGATAAAGTATTAGGTAGGACAAATGTGGGCATTCACAAAGATGATTTAGTTTTCACTATGAATAATAAGCCACTTAAAACTTATGGATCGCAAGGACAACTAAAATCATTTATTCTAGCTCTTAAGATAGCTCAGTATCATTATTTAAAGAACAAAAAACAGTTAAAACCTATACTTCTATTGGATGATATTTTTGACAAACTAGATCCGCACAGAGTGCGCCATCTTATAAACATAGTCTCATCAGAAGATTTCGGTCAAGTCTTTATCACTGACACACAAAAAGAAAGGATACATACTATATTGGATTCACTAAACATATCTCACAGGCATCAAGAAGTACATAACGGTGCTATCATCCAAAATTTAACTAAATAATACAAAAAGAGGAATCCTAAGACTCCTCATTAGTCGGGATGACTGGATTCGAACCAGCGACCCCTAGCACCCCATGCTAGTGCGCTACCAGGCTGCGCTACATCCCGCAAATAAGCACGCAAAAATAAGAATAATTATTAGAATATAAGTATTTTGACATCTCATTTTTATTAGTCTAATTTTTTTAATTACGAGACTCAATAGATCAATTGACCACGCCAATGACAAACTATATACTGCATCCGTTGTTAAAGTTTTTAAAATATCAACAATGACGGCAGAACAGAATAAAAATAAAATGGAAGATTTTTTTGAAAAACTATCACATCTTATAAGAGATGAAGAAGATTTTAAAATCACATTTTCCAAACCTAAAATAAAAAATGACGAATTAAGCAATGTTTACTTGCGACAGATTCTGGTCAAAAAATCAAGAAAACACTCCTTGCAATACAGATATAAAAGACGTGATGAGGTAAAAAACTACGAAGCTAATGAAATATTGGATATCATAAAGGATTTGCTAATGCATAGGTTTTATTATGCTGTATTATTTACAATGAAGGAAGAGGTGTCACTCATTCAAAATCCAAAAGGAAGAGTACATATGACAACAAAAAAGATACAAGATGAAATAGAATTTAACTTAATCCATAATCGAGTGAAGAGTAGGATGATACCAGAAAATCGTAGGTGGCTCTATAGATTGGGATTATCTGACAATAGCGGTCGTGTATTGGATAAAGCTCAAGACAAATATAAGCAAATCAACAAATTTGTTGAAATCATAGACCATTTACTCAAAGATTTGCCTGAAGAGTCTCATTGGAGGATTGCAGATATGGGAAGTGGCAAAGGATATTTAACTTTTGCTCTATATGACTATCTCACACAGATTCGAAAAATAAATGCCCTTATTACAGGATATGAATTGAGACAAGAATTAGTCACATTGTGTTATGAAGCAGCCATGCAGGAACAGTTCTTAGGATTAGCTTTTCAAGCCAAAAGTATAGAGGATGTAGTCATAAATAACACTCATATGGTCATAGCCTTACACGCTTGTGATGTGTTGACAGATATTGCCATTGAAAAAGCCATAAAAGCTGAGGTCCAATACATCATCGTGTCGCCATGCTGCCATAAACAGGTCCGAAAATCGATGAAACACAACAATGCCCTCTCCCCTATCTTAATGCATGGCATTTTGGAGGAAAGACAAGCTGAGTTATTGACCGATGGTATTAGAGCATTACTAATGGAGGCACATGGGTATAAAACCAAGGTCATAGAATTCGTATCGTCTGAACATACAGGCAAAAACCTTATGATAATAGGAGAAAAATCTAAACCTAATCCTAATGCCTTAAAGCAAGTACAGGCCATAAAAGAAATGTTTGGGATTTCAGAACATTTTTTAGAGATATTATTGGCCAAAAACACCCAGCTGTAGTCCTTTAAAGGAAAATAATGCATCGTTAGATGTATATCCTAAATGCATGACATGATGCATCATTCAAGATTTATTTGTATATGTTATACATAAAAAAACCGGCTGCGCAATGCGCAACCGGTCTAACCCGAATCATTTTTATAAACACATTACTCAATTAAAATCATCTTTTTAGTAGCTGAAAACTCAGGTGTTTCTAACTGATAATAGTAAATACCAGCATTTCCTAAATTAGCATTATCAAATGTCATAGTATGAAGACCTTTTTCAAAATATCCATTTTTGAGAGCTACTATTTTACCGGTAACATCTACTATTCTCAAATTAACTTGTGACGCTTTACCCAATTCAAAAGATATATTGGTATAATCTTTAAATGGGTTCGGTTCGTTTTGATACAAGATATTATCATTAACTTGTTCAGAAGTATTTCTATACAATAATCTGATAGGTCTTACTGAATAATCTGTATCGTACATCTCAGCTGCAAAATATTCGGATACCAATTTGATATCTTCTGTGTGTCCTTGGTTAAGAGACCTAAAATCAATACTGAATATCACGTCATCTTGATTTAAAGTAACTCCTTCAGGTATGTCTATACTAAATCTCAAAACACCTCCTGCGTTATGCAATGCATTATAATTATGAGCTTTTACGCTGATAGCACCTGAGTTTACAGCAGACAGAGTCAAATCATTTGCATCATAACGGAACGCCATCTGCATACCCGAAGTAGTCATAACATCGCCCGCCTTAACTTCTAACCTAACCAATTTGCCAGCATCAAACGCCTTACTATCAATCACTATAGGTGCAGATGAAGAACGTGACTCAGTATTTACACTTTGGCTGTTAGCCTTAGCTGATCCGTTGACATCACCTACTTTTACAGCTATAAAGTTTACATTTGATTTATCTTCATAGATAGAATCAAGATCAATTTCAGTTGGGTAGTCGAATGGATTCAATACATCTAAAAACTGGTGTTCAGCTGGTATAAACTTCCAAGATGTATTATTTTCAATTTTGTCTGTTATACCCAAAATCAATTTTCTAAGAGCTGTCAAGTCACTTGCTGTGATCGACTTAGAGTTATTGATATCAGCCGCTATGAGTTTGTAAGGTGAATTTAATTCACTTAGACCTAAAATATGTCTTTGAATCATGACCAAATCCAAAGTAGACACTCCATTGAGGTGATCCTTATCATTTTGAGCATCTATGGCCAAAGGATCAAAAGCATTCACACCCGTAAAACTATATTCACCATTTTCTTGGGTCATAAACTTTTGCGATGTGTAAGAATTCATATTAACAGCAGCTACTTCTACATCAGCTACTCCTTCTTGCGTCTCAGTCAATATTCTTCCACCGATAGTCGGCAATAAATCAGCTTTGTCCACACACACATTTCTCAAAGGAGAATCTTGAAGTATTAGGATGACATCACAAAATTCAAAGTTGCCATCTTCATCTATAGCATACATTTGTAGAGGTATGCGAGCGACCTGACCATTTGGAATATCTGCACAGGTGAATGTTCTTTCTGGTTCGGTTCCAGCTGCATTGAAAGAAAACTTCAATTTGCTGTCATCACCACAATTGTTTTCGCTTTTGAGGTTAAAGTCACTCGCCCATATTTCAGCTTCACCATTGTCATCTATCACCCATACTACCTCTCTGATACAGATAGGTGTTGGTTTTTTAGTAGCATTGATTCTTACATCGTAGCTACAAGAAGTAATTGTTCCACATCTATTAGTCACGGTAAAAGTAATACGGTGTGTTCCTTTAGGTAGAATTCTTGTCACAATATTACCAGTACCAGTAGCGTCTACCGTGTTGTCTTTGTTTAAATCTAATGACCATGTGTAAACTAGTCTATCGTCATCAGTACATTCATCAGTTGCTGTAGCTGTTAATGTCACTTCTTTTTCGCATTGATTTTCATCAGCGCTGAATACTTGAGTAGAAGTAGGACATGCCCATGTGGCACCTCCACTACCTGTTAACTTAATGACTTGAGTTCTTTCGAATACTCTCTGAGTAGTAGGATAAGTACACCAATCGATGACTTTCCACGTACGCAATATTTTTATACAAGCATCAGCATCTGTTGTAAATATTTGATCAACAAAAGTAATCCCTATATCTCTACATGCCTGATTAGTTACTATGGGTCTGCTATTCAAAGCTTCTGGAGTTGCTTTTGATACATCGCATGAAGCGATGGTTCTATCTGCAGGAAATGTAATATTAGATTCTATAAATCCTGGCGCTGTCACAGTAAGTGTTTGATTACATCTTATAGATGGGTTACTCATTAAAAACCACTCTCTTACTACAGTGCCCGTTCCACATTTGGCGTTAATATTATTACTGATGATTCTACTACCGAACCTCAAATCAGCACACACTCCAGATATGGTGGGTCTTCCAAAGAAAGTCGTATCGAACGTAGCTGAGCCACTAGCCCAAGCATTGATGCGTGCATCACCACATAAAAGTGTGATGGCTGGCGGACAAGTGATCACAGGGGGTCTTTTGTTTTGTACTTTTACCCTCGTGTGGCAGTCATTAAAATTACCAGCTGCGTCATAAACTCTAAGTACCACATTAATGTAAGACTCAGGAGCGGTTACATCAGAACAACAGAAGGAGATATGCTCACCAAACTCAAGATCTGATGCTTTTTCAGGACAGTGTGTTGAAGTACGTCTTACTTCATATTTTACTATATCGCTACAGTTATCATTCGAGTGATTGTCCAAAGAGAAAGCAAATAATTTGCCATTACCTAAATCATCCAAAGAAACAACAGTTTCGTCCTCGCATATAGCAGTAGGAGGTGTATTATCTACAACATCTATTTCAGTAAAACAATCGCCTGAATTTCCACAAGCATCTGTCACAACATATTTTATCCATGTTCTACCCAAAGGTAAACCTACGATTCTGAAAGGTCTTGCCGTTGGGCTTAAGGTGGCTGACAAAGCCGGGCTTGTACCTATGACTCTAGTTTCACCGTCTATTTTAACAAATGGTACATCACCTGAAGGTTCTCCCCCATTTTCATCTGCCAATTTGATAAATACATCATAGGTAATGAATGAACAGTCAAAAACAGCTATAGGTGGCACCACGTCCCAGGTAGCTGTACATGAATTAGAAGCCACTGAAATAACCGCAGCCGGAAATACGCCATCGATAGGCTCTGCTGTAGTTAAGTCAGCTGGACAAGTGACTACTGGTGCGATGTTGTCATTCACTCTTAGTTCCTGGCTACAAGTTATTTCCTCTGCAGTACACCAGTCTATGATAGTCCATCTTCTATTGACTTTAATTCCAGCTCCACAAACATCAAATTTTAGATCTTCATAAAACATTTGTATGTTTGAACAGTTGGTCATAGTGGGCATACCACTTACAGCAGGTGTCGGAGCGCCATTGGGTAACATTGCAAAATTAGTTCCACACGTTACAGTCCAATTAGCTGGACAAACCACATCATCTAAACTTGGCCTAGCCACATAAAAATACTGCGTTTTTTCTTCTGATGTGTTTCCACTAACGTCTGTCGCTGTCCATATCCTTCGGATAACTTTTGTAAAAGGCGAACTACATCCCATATCATCAACTACGTCTCTTTTAGTAAAAACTAAAGCACCTCCACATGCATCAGTAAAAGTAGGTCTATTTACAGCATTGATGGTGGTTTGATTTAATAATTGATTTTCAGTGTTACACTCTATAACGCAAATCGATGAAGAAATGGAAGACATAACACTGCCGCCAGTGTTTTGGACAAACACGTTATATTCCAGCCCCATCATTCCAGGAGGTACACCTGCTATGACACTACTGACTACTAAAGTATATTCCGTACCAACTACTCCATTCATTATTTGAGCTGAACTCACATTGGTCTCGATTGCATTTAAACATGGTGAGTTAGGATCAAAAGGTCCTGAGTAAACTGAAAATCTTACAGAGGTGCTATTTGTACTGAGATTGATTGTACCTGGTGCAGTCAACGCAAAATTATGAGTTAAATAACTTACACCATTAACAGAGGTAATGACAGGACATTCATTAGGACGGTTGAAAGTGGGAGATAATTGGGTAATATTTCCACTAAAAGAAGTAATCCTTTGTTCGCAAGGACAATTTTCAATGGTAGGCGCAAGCTTATCTTCTACACGACCAAATCCCCAACAAGAATTACCACATCCTCTAAGAGTCACTTTAATTTCGAGGTTCATTCCTAAGTGTGCAGAATTGAGTCTCACAGTTCTAATCGGAGAGCCATTAAATGTACCAACAGTTATTTGTTGAATATATTGGCCATTTGGCATTTTAGCTTCTATGTCATAGTAATCGTCCGCATATTGAGGTGCTTCTAAGACCATATCTGCACCTAACACTTGTTCGCATTCAGTGTCTAATGAAATATTAACTTGGCGATTACATGCCATAATACTATTACAGTCAGGCAGAGTTTGTGCGTATGAATATGCACTGAGTAGAGTTAAGGTTATTACAATTGAGAATGCCCTTGTCTTCGCTAAAACACCTCCTAAGGTATTTGAGAAATTTTTAAGTGTAAAATTGGGTCCTTTCATTGTATGAAAATTTAATGTTATTATTTAATTGTGTGTGTTTTAAAAAAGAGTACTCTTTCTGGGTTTCGTCTTATTAGAAAGAGTACTCTTTGCTTTTTCGGTTTATAATTATTTGATGATGATCATCTTGCGAGTTTCAGAATGCTTTTCTGTATCTATCTGATAGTAAAGTACACCTGATAGGTTGAGTAATTGAGCGTCTAACTCAAATGCATTATAGCCTTTACCAAAATTACTCTGAGTTTGGTAAATCAATTTACCCGTCGCATCCACTACTTTTAGCGCAACATTGGATGATTCCGGCAAATTGAATCCAATCGTCGTACTAGTATTGAAAGGATTGGGTATATTCTGATACACTTCAAACCTGTCAGAAAGAGCCACTGGCTGCATATCAGTCTGTATCCTTACATTTTGTACTCTCAAATCACCCTCAACAGTGTATATTTCAGGATTTAAACCATCTTGATCTATCTCAACTAAAGGCTCTCCATGAATATCACTCAAAACTTTAAATGTCAATATTAACATGTTATTTTTAGCTAGTATGGGTTGAGCACTATGCCAGCTAATATTGATTTTACCATCTGATAACTGAGTGAACCCAAAATTATCATCATTTAATGACAACATATCTGAGTGAATATTTTCCAAAGATACTTTGGCAGGATCAAATTTTAAAGTCATCTGCATACCTGTAAGCTGACTTATGTCGTCAGATTTTATCTTTACGTCAACGACATTACCTTTGGAAGCTGATAAGGTATTGACATACCAAGTCTGAGCATTTCTTGATTCCACATTCATATTTTGGATACTATTGACTTTAGCTGACGCATTTACATCACCTACTTTGACAGCTATAAAATCTAATCCTGAATGGTCAGATTCAGTGTTTTGCTTTAAAATATCCTCGGCAAATGGGAATGGATTAGATGCGTTTGTGAAAACATATTGTGCATCTACAAACCTCCAACTTTTATTGTTGGTAAATTCACTATTTATTCCTAATATAACTCTACGTAAATCTACTAAATCCGCAGCGGTTACTCTTTTAGAATTATTAACATCGGCAGCAATCAACTTATAAGGTGAATCCAACTCTTGTATCCCCAAAATATGTCTCTGAATTAATACTATATCTAATGTCGATACACCATTTAATATATCATCATTCTTATAAGGTGAAAGTGTATAATCCATTTTCTTCTGCAATGCATCAAACATAAAGGCACCATCATTTTCAGTTAGTATACTTCTTGGAAATTCAGGTAAATCAGTCATCAACTGAATATCGACACCTTCTACCATATCATCAGTTTCACTATAAACTGAACCTCTTAATGTCACACTTTGAGGATCATTATCATCTTCGATATCGTCTTCAATATCAAATCCACAAGAATTGTCATTATCTTGTACTCTTAAATTCACAGTACAAAAATCAGAGTTTCCAGCTTGGTCAATGATGTACATATCTAAGCTAAAATCTTTAAATGGTTGACCCTCTAACATTTCACATGTGAAAGTACGAGATATATCCATACGATTGGTAGCCGAAAAAGATGCTGTCAATTGGCTAGAAGATGAACAATTGTCAAATGAGCCTTTATCAAAATCTGAAGCCCATATCGCTACATCGCCAGATGATGGCATTATTACTGTAACCAATTCAGAAACACAAACTGGAGTTGGTTTTTTGGTGTCAGTCAATGTGAATGTATTTGTACACGAACTTACATTATCACATTGGTCCTTTACACTCCACACAATTTCGTAAGTCCCAAATCTTAAATCTCTATTGACCGTATTTCCGGTTACGTTGGTCACTATTGGTGTTTTAGTAGTACCCTGTACCTCAAAGATAGAATAAGACCATATCAACATATTGTCAGGTGTACAGTCATCAGAAGCTGCTCCTGTTACTCTGACATTGGCTCTACATTCATCTAGTTGAGTAATCAATAAATTGGCAGGTGTACAACCAGTTAAAATAGTCGGAGCATTAGTATTATTGATCATGATCAGTTGAGTACGTCTCCATACGCCATCATTAGTTAATGAACTGCCTTGACACCAATCTTTTACTGTCCATGTGCGCAATACTTTGATACATACGTTATCTTCACCAAAATTAAATACTACATCTTCATAAGACATTAAAATTTCTGAACAGTCTAAATTTCTAAATGGCTCAGGTCTTTGTCTTCCTGTTGGTAAATTATCAGGCGCGATATTAGCCAAACAGACATTATTTAGCGTCACATCTTGTGGCCATCTTATATCTGTATCTCCATTGAATCTTCTATTGTTTCCTACAGTAATGACTTGAGTCGCAGTAGCTTTATTACCACCAGCATCTGTGACTGTAAAAGTACGTGTAATAGTCCCTAATCCACAATCATTCAAGTTGTCCACACGATTTTCTACTACAGAAAAAGTACAATTGTCAGATGCCGTAGCTGACCCAAAACGCGTTAAGCTTGTAAAATCTTCATAACAATTTGCGATAGCAGCGGGTGGTGCAGTGATAGTAGGAGGTAAATTATCCTGAACTCTTGCATTGACCATACATGTATTCCATTGGCCAGCTGCATCTTGAACATATAATTCTACCATGATAGATTTTCCGACATCGTCACATGTAAATCTAATTCTATTTTCACACGTAATTGCATCCCAGTTGGCTTTTGTAAATACAGCCGCTCCTTCGTCCATTCTTCTTACTTTAAAACACACGACGGCACAATTGTCATGGCTTTTGTCATCAAAAGTCAATGGGCCAACAAACGCCTCTCCCCCATTACCTACCGCTACTATACTATTTTGGTCGCAAACAGGAGTCGGTGGTATATTGTCCGTTACATCTACCTCTGTAAAGCAAAAACCAGAATTACCACATTGGTCAATGACCGTATATCTTAACCACGTACGACCCACTGGAAGGTTTTGGATAGTGAAAGGTCGTGCTGTCTGGCTTATAGTATTGGAAAAAGCAGGTCTATTACCCATTACCCTTACTGAGCCATCTACTTTTGTGTAGACACCATTAATAGGTGGGGTTCCATTGGTGTCAGCCAAGAGAAACTCTACATCCCATGTGACATTCGAGCAGTCTGAAATAGCTATCGGCGGGACTACCTGCCATGTAGCAGAACATCTATTAGGATCAGTAGTAATAAGTGCAGCTACACTAACTCCACCTATAACTCTATCTTCGGGACATGTTAACACTGGACTAGCTGTATCCATTACGGCAATTAACTGATTTTCTTCTCGTTTCTCGCTTGTACAATGGTCCAAAACTACCCACCTTCTTATTAACTTATATGTATTAGGGTTTCCATCACATAAAGGAAGTTTTCTATCTGTAAATGTAACAGAAGACTTTAAGCACAAAGTACCAAAAGGATATCCTGTAAAATCAGGATGTGGATTACCTGCAAATGGATGATCGTCTGGTAAAACTGGCCAGTCACCACAAGCTTCAAGAGATGGATTAGGTCCAGCTACATCGTCCCAATGAGGTGGGAAAATCACGTCATCTATATCCGCTCTCAAAACTGAGATAGAATGGGTACACCTAGAAGTATTGCCAGATGCGTCAGTTGCCGTCCATGTTCTATTAATAATAGAGCTAAATGGACCAGTACACAAGTCGGTATCGGCTACATCCGCAAAAGTTAGTGTCACATCGCTACATCTATCAAAACCTGTTAGTAACCATGTATTAGGTACAGTCGCAGAAGGTGTCACAGTAACCCATGGTTCGAAAACTGGAAATCCTGTAATTAGAAAATTTTCTAATTCTGTACATTCTATGGTTGTATCATCTGGACACACCAATTCAGGTATGGACTTATCTTCTATAAATGCAAATCCCCAACATGAATTTCCTGTACATTCGTGGATGACTTTAACCTCGAGTCTCTTACCAACATAATTGAATCCTAAAGTACCACTTGGCACTAAAGTATCGGCTTCTATGTCTCTAATCATCACATCATAAGAAGTCAACGGATAAGGCGCTCCTTCTAAAAATTGGTCAGGGCTAAAAGTCAATTCACATGAAGGGTTCATCGATATATTGACCTCATTAGTACAAGCTAATGCACGTGGTTGAGGCTCATTAACTACCTCTATTTGTTGTGAAGTATTGAAGTCACAAAACGGTGCAGTAGAATTTATTCTAAATTGACCTGAGACATTTAAAGTATAAGTGCCAACAGTAGTCCAATCGATTACTCTAGAATTGACAGATCCCATTGTAAGATTTATGAGTGATCCTGCTGGATTGGTTGGCGTCAATGTCCATACAACATTTTGTAATTGTGTTGGTGTAGCATTAATAGTATATGTTTTTGTTGAGCCTTGACAATTACCAAAATCACCTCTTATAGATACAAAAGGAGTAGATTCTACAACGTCAACAGATCTGGAAACATTAAAATTACATCCAACTGGCTGTCCAGCGTAACTTATTGCTACACCCTGAGAACTTAAGACATATCTTCCTGGAGTGGGACCCCAATCAACAGTAACAGAAGAACCATTGGTAGCACTAACGATATTGCCACCATTAGCTAAGCTCCAAGATATCATGGAGTAAGTCATGTTAGGTGGTGCAGGCAACAATTGATACACAGCTCCTGAACCGTTAGGACATACGAATACACTGCCACCGATACTTACAGATGGCATAGCACTCGATAAATTATGTGTAGGGTATCTACAATTCTGAACAGATGCAACAGTTTGCCTTTGATTGGTTACTGTATTAAGGATATCTACCGTCCAGCCTTGTCCTGAAATACGCTTACCCTCTATACGGTAAATACCCGGAGAAGGCTCAGGAATTCTTGTATTAGGTAAATAAAGAATGGGAGCAGCTGGAGGCGGTAAGGAAGCGGGGTGATAAAATCCACCTATAGGACTGACTATTCTCCAATCCTCACCGGGGTTACTCGTAAATGTAAAAAAGTCCCTGTACTGACCGTCAGTATCATTGGAAGCATTGTTGAGACACTCGCATTCTGTTTTTGCTGGTGCGGTGGGTGTCTGGCCCCAAGACAATGTTATCAAACTAAAAGCAATGACTGTAATGCTAAAAGTTTTCATCAAAAAATCTCGGTAAGATCTTTTGGAAATGTGTGTAAATAATGGGTTCTTCATCGACTGATGTTTTTTGTAAAATTCGTAATTGCTAAAAATTTTAATTATAAAAACACCTAACTTATCAGGTATCTTTAATGAATAATGTGTAAAAATGGTTATGAAAATTTATCCTGAAACTTTCTATTGATTTCTCAATGGGATGCTTTACGATATATTTCCAAGTGTATTGTTCCAAATTTCAGACCAAACTATTTTTGACATAAAAGTTATTTTTAATATGTTTATCACATTAATTATTTTTTAGATATTTAAAATATTTTTAAACAATGATTTCTACTTATTTTAAGAAAATAAAAAAAAATAAAAAAATCTGTATTTTTTTTACTCAAAAAGTTCTTATATGGGATTGGGACCAATTTAAATACATCACACTAAGGCAAAATAATTAATTCAAAGGCTCTACAGTAAGGTTATTATAAAAAAATGCAAAGGACACCCTATTAATAGCACTCTAAGTCACGTTATTGCTCTGTAGGCCCCTGATATAAGACCATGAACGAAAGGTGCGATGTAAGCAAAAAAAAGCCATCCCTACTAAAAGGAATGGCTTTAAAAAATTCAATCAATATTCAAATCTGTATTATTTTAACAGTATCATCTTTTTAAGGTCTGAATACTTTCCTGTATCCACTCTATATATCAAGACACCTGATTGAGGCAATGATTGTCCATCTATCTTAAAGCTATTGAGACCCTCATCGAAGTAAGACTCCATGGCATATACTACCCTTCCTGATATATCAAGTATTGACAGCTTAACGATGCCAGATTCAGGCAGATTAAAATCTATATTTGTAGATGTATTGAATGGATTAGGTTGATTCTGGTAAAGTTTAAAGCCCTCCCCAGAACTCACTTGGCCCCTCAGATCCATTTGGATATTTACTTGCTTTTCGTCACTATTTATAGCTAATGATTCAGTAATCTCAGATGAAATATCCACTATTTTAGATATATTTATATCTTTAATCGCTCTAAATTTAAGTGTAAACAATATATCATTTTCGTTCAAAGATTTTGGATTTTCAGAATGCCAAACAGTAGGAATAAATCCATCACCCAGTCTATTGAAGGCAAAGTTTGAGTCATCCATACTAATAGTACCTCCATCATAGCCTAGGAACTCTAATCCGTCAATATCAAAATTAAATGTCCATTGGAAACCATAAGTAACTTGATTATTAAGAGAGTAAATGGGCACTTCTATTACTTCTCCATTTTGCGAACTCACAGCGTCTACAGCTAAAAAGAATGCTTTTTGAGTTCTACTATCTATCTCCTCATCTTTGGTATTTAAAGTCACTGTACCATTCACATCTCCGATTTTTACTGCTTGGAAATTTTGCTGAATAAAAGGCTTGTTGATGTCATTAAATTGATAGTTTTCTTTGAATGGAAACGGATTCGATACATCAGAAGGAATAAAATCAGTTGCTACAAATCTCCATGAATTCTGTCCATTAGGAAATTCATTTGTTAATCCCAATATAGACTTTCTTAGAGCTACTAGATCAGAGGCTGTAATTCTTTGATTATTATCAATGTCTGATGCGATTACACTTTTCATATCGGTAAATTCATTGATTCCTAAAATATGTCTTTGAATTAATACAAGATCTAAAGTCGTCACACCATTTAAAATATTTCTATTGTCTAAGGCCTTTAATTTATAATTAGTGCCATGTGATAAATTTGAAAAGTTAAAATTACCCATAGAGTTGGTATTCGTGTAAAGAGTCTGTTCAGTACTTTCCCCTTCTATAATCATTTCTATTCCTGTATTTCCAGCCACAACACGACCACTCACATAGATATTATTATTGGCATTATCTGGGCAAATGTTAGAATTATCTTGGAGGACAAGTCTCACTGTACAAAAATCACTATTACCAGCCAAATCTGTAACAGTTACATCAACAGTCACTTCCTGAGATATTCCATTGGGTATGTCGTCACACGAAAATACTAAGCCTGAACTATTCATATTAGGAATCCAAATCTGTGCATCACCATTGAGATACTCAGCTCTAGTTGAGAGTGTACCGTTACCTCTAAAATAGTGTTCTTGATTCAATAAACTATCTACAGGATGTTCTCCAAAAAATGTAAATTTTAATTGGCTCTGTGGCGTACAATTATCTGTTGCTCCTCTATCATAATCTTTGGCCCAAATCGCTACAGTTCCATCAGAGTTCATAACCGCCGTAGTCAAAGAAGTGATACAGTATGGTGTAGGTTTTTTGCGCTCTAAAACGGTTATATCATGATTGCATACAGCTTGATTACCACACTTATCCTCAGCCGTCCATCTCACTTTATATATTCCAGCTGTCAATGTATGATTAAACATATTAGTATTCCTAGTGACTATGAGGGTCACACCATCCTCACGGAACAATTCATATTTCCAATTTAAATTTGTGTTATCTTTTGGACAATCATCCACAGCTTCCATTGTAAATCTGACTTCTCCAGTACAATTATCTCCAAAGCCTGACACTACCCTATTGACACAATTAAATTCAAAATCAGGTTTGACGTCATTTATAAGTTTTATAATTTGGGTATGCTCGTACCATCCTTGGCCATAGACAGGATTTGCATCGTTGTATGTACACCAATCAATCACTGTCCAGGTCCTGATGACTTTTTCACAAGCACCTTCTACAAATTTAAAAGTTTGGTCTTTATAGGTCATAGCCACTAAACTACAATTGTCGTCATTGACTATTGGTCTTTGTCTACCTACTGGTAAATCATCAGGATGGAATGTAGCAAAGCACTCATCACTTTCGTGATTTCTAGGCCATTGGATGTCATTTCTTGGATCATTGGGATTATTAATATTATAATAAAATGGTCTACTATTTCTTAATGTAATTAGTTGTACACAACTATGTCTAAATCCTTGTGCATCAAACACAGTCCAAGTCCTAATGACAGTACCTTCACCACATTGATTGATATTTACACTATCTTGCATAGTGACATTCACTATTCCACAGTTATCAACAGCTACCGGTTCACCTGTTACAGTCAAATCCTCAAAGTCTGCTTGACAATCTAAAGTGATATCAGATGGACATTGGGTTATAAATGGAGGTAGTTTATCCTCTACTCTGACTTCAACCATACAAGTATTAGAGTTTCCATAAATATCGGTAACACGCAGCTCAACCATGGCACTAAAATTGGGATCTACTTCATTACAGCAGAAATCAACAAAATCTCTAAAAATTGTGCTCGTATTACATCTTCCAGTCGTTTTACGAACTTCATAAGTTAATATTCCACAATTGTCATGGCTACCGTCATCAAATGTGATAGCGTTGACTCTAGCTACTCCATTGCCACCTATAGCCACCCTAGTAAATTGGTCACAAACAGGAGTAGGGCGTATATCATCTCTGACTGTTACTGTAAAAGTACACTCAGACGAATTACCACAATCATCAGTTACAGTCCATTTTATAAGGTTATCTCCTATTCTTAATCCAGTTACTCTTCTAGTATTTTGATTGACTGAATCATCAAAATATTCCTCGCCATCATATGAATAAGACAAGTGATAAGATAACAACTCCGCTGGCGAACATTCTGATTCAATCTTAGGCCTCTCTACGAATAATGAGCCTGTACAATCATTATTTTCAGTTGAAATTGTCAAATTACTCGGACATTCTAATACAGGGCCTTCATCATCTACTACCTTTATTATTTGATTATGTATCAATACGCTACCACTACACCATTCTATAACTTTGTGTGTACGAAAAATCTTATAGGATCCAGCGCATATATCTATTATTGCATCTTCTGTCTCTGTCAATTGAATGTTTTCGCATGAATCTCCATTAGGAAGCCCGGTGACTGAGGTTGTAGGAATAGTATATCCCCAATCTTTGCACGATAAGGAAGGTTGATTACCCGGCAGACCATCATAATTAGGTGGAAATGTTAATGTAGACAAACTGTTTCTATAAATATAGATAAACTGACAGCAAGGTAAAGCGCTATTCCCATTCAAATCTATACCTGTCCAGCATCTTTTGATTACTTTAGAATATATACTATAACAATCCTCTTCTACTACCTCGTCTTGGTAAACAATGGTCGCATCTGTACATGGATCTATTCCTGTCACCCTATATGTGTTATCATTTATTAATAAGGCAGTTATATCTGGATTAGATGTAGGAAAAGGAACCGTAGCGCCATCCTGACCAAAAATCAAATGAACCTTATTTACTTTACCTCCCACACCAGACAAATCATAAATCGTGACTTGCCAGTTACCGCCTAATGGCAAACCATTAAATACAGCTAGACTATTATAAGGTGCATAGGTCCCAGCTACAGAAGGATTAATAGATGGTTCACAGATAATTGGACTTGCTCCATCATCAAATGTAACTTGTAAATTTGTACCGGCACAGCCTCCTGAAACAAATAGAGGTACGGTGATACCACCCGGTCCAGTAATATTTGCAGCCAATTGAGATACATTACTATGCTCTACCTCAAGATATACATTTAGGTCTGTTATGGTTGTATTACTAAAAGTACCTACAGGAATATTGAAAGTTTTCGAGTTGGGAGACCCAGACAAAAGTGCACCATCTGTAATAATAGCCGCTACGGCAACCCTCTCATTGAGTATTGCACCTGGTGATAGGTCAGAACCACAATTAGCGTATACGGCACCGCATTCAAATATAGGTCCTAACTTATCGAGCACATAAATCTCTCCCCAACAACTATTGCCCTGACCATTAAACACCTGTGTTTTTAAAGTCTTTCCTATTTGGTTCTTACCTACTTTGTTGCCTAGATTTTGGCCATTATTATCTATAATCTGTACTGTAAAATTATCAAAACATCCGTAATGATTGCCTTCCAGTAGCATATCTGGTGTTATAACTAATTCACAATCATTCTCAAATGAAACTTGTACTAAATCATTACATACTAATGCACCATTAGTAGATTGAAATTCATTGACTGTAATGGAAAAAGCACAAGCGGTGGAATTTCCCAATGCATCAGTAACTCGATAAGTCAAAGGATGTGTGCCCACACCAAAATAATCTCCCTCTTCATAATTGTTCAATATATTGACAAATCTATAATCATCAGGTCTACCTGAGACATTAAACAACACTGCATTAGGAGTAATGGCTCCTGCATTGGGATTTATATCTACGTTTAATGTATTACACAAAGAAGTAATTTGCGTTGGTGTACTTCCCGCTACATAGCCTGCATTATTCATACCTATTTTAAAACGACTAATGAATGGTGCGTTTGTAGTCACTTCCATGACAAAAGAACTTCCAGCTGGAATTTTTATATTTGCAGATACAGGCACTACTACATTGTGTACAGTAAAATTCAAATTTGGGATAGTGGTCAGATAAGTCCCTAAAAGATCACCTGATGTCGTTTTGAAATCAAACCTGACTAAAGGATTATTAAAAGACTCATAAACGCCTAAATTTATAGAGGTCACTAATAAGTCAGTATTTCCACTATAAGACATTGTCTTACTGTACTTGGTTTGCCCAAACGCACAATACGACGTGCTGTTTACAGTAACAGTATTGGCATTTTGATTGATGGTGATGGGCTGTGGTGTGGGGACCAGAGCCGGAAAAGCAAATCCAAATGAGGGAATAACTCTCCCACACTCACCAGGACCTAGGTTTATCACCTGAGATTCTGGACAAGGCATCATGTACAAGTCTGCTTGTTGATATTGCCATTGAAACAATTTATAGCTCATATGCTCCTTATTGATAACGTAATTATCTTTATGAACATCTGACAAATACTTGATTTCGGCTTTAACAAAAAAAGCTGCAAAAAGTAAGCTAAAAAGGGTAAAATAATTTTTCATTTTTTAAAAATTTGTAATGAAAAGGAATTGAATGATTGATGAATTAATATTTTATAAAACCACAATAAATTCTTAATATACTGAATTTCAACTAAATAAATTAACTACTTGTGTAAATTGGGTATTAATAAAATATACATCCTGTGGTAGTTCAAATATTATGCCAAAGTATAATATATACTATACCCTATTCGAACTAAGGTGTACCTAATTTTTATGAAATTTTAATATTTCAAGCAAAAAGATGGTAAATGTGAAAGATTTATTATACATTTGTTCTATTAATCAATGAATCAGGTGGTATTTTCACATAATTGTTCCAATTGTGGGAGCGAAGTCAATCATAATGACAAGTTTTGTAATCAATGTGGCCAAAAGCAACCATTGAATAAATTGTCATTTAAAGAAGTCCTATCAGATATGTGGCTAGTGATGACCAATATTGATAATGCTTTTTTTAGGACATTGAGAGACATATGGCGTCCTTGGACGCTAACCCAAAGATATATCCAAGGTCAACGTAAAAAATACATTAATCCATTTCGCTTCTTTTTTGTGTTACTTTTGATTTATGTAGGTCTATTAATCTCTCAAGTAGACTGGAATAAAATTATATCTTCTGATGTTAAATTTAAAGTGGGAGGTATTCCTCTTAACACCAATTTAATCAACGATTATACTATCTCACAGCAATTGGATTCGCTTCGCAATAATGTAGATAAGTTGAAATCAAAATATTCCCAAAATGATTCTTTGTTTTATGAAATAGATAGCATATTTCTTAAATTTCGTTCACTTGAGCTTAAAGATTCTATTTTTAAAACCACTTTGAATAATAAACCCTATGAATTTGAAATAGTTGATGTATTCAATATGGATATTGATAGCGTTTATAAAAAATATGAAGTGACGACATTTTTAGATAAACTGCTTACAAAACAAACATTTAAAGCCATCAAAAACCCAATTGGCGTGATTAAAGTTTGGTTTGGAAATCTGACATGGATGATTGTTCTTACTCTAATAATTTTAGGCCTATTTTTCAAATTATTGTATTACAGGCAAAATAAACCTTATATTGAACACATAGTATTTCTTGCTAATATTCATTCGTTAAGTTTTTTGATTAATATTTTGCTTATAATATCATTTAGATACTTTAGTGACTTCACCGAACTTTTAATAATAGTTCCGATTCTTATTTTTATTTTATCTACTTACATCTATTACAAAAACAATCTATTCAAGTCGCTCTTAAAGGCCTTTATCTCTGCCCTAATATATTTTACATTTTTTACATTTTCTTTGGCCATAGTAGCTTTAACAAGTTTTTTTATTTTCTAATACCAATTCAATATGCTGAATAAAGTCTTATACTTTCTATTTTTCACATTGACTATTTTAATAGTTTTATTTCTTAACGGTAATATTCAGTTGACACCTGAACCTATCCCACCCTTTGGCAAATTCCTCAACCCTTTTGAAGGCGCTTGGACCACACATAGCCTTAATGAAAAGATGGACTTTTCAGATAGCTATTATGGCCTAAAAGATAAGGTAGAAATCATCTATGATGACCGCAGAGTCCCTCATATTTTTGCTCAAAATATTGAGGATGCTTTATTTGCACAAGGCTATGTAGAAGCTCAAAATAGACTCTTTCAGATGGAATTTATGTCCCGTGCAGCCGCTGGAGAATTATCAGAAATAATAGGTAGTAAAACAGTAGAATACGACCAATCAAAAAGAGCCATGGGAATGAAATTTGCGGCGGAAAATGCAGTCAAAGGCTGGGAGAAGCACCAAGATTTTAAAACAGCCTCAAGATACATGGACGGGGTCAATGCCTATATGGCTAA
>DAIPYV010000005.1:0-37920 GCA_036782555.1 Saprospiraceae bacterium | reverse complement strand
AATGGATTAACTAAGAGATTTAATCTGATTTTTAAATTTTTGTCATGTGCTTAGCTGAATTTTAAAAAACAATAAATTTACCTCCCTGTTTTTGTCTATCCCTTCAACTTATTACCACTGTTTTTGTCTTTAAAAATGGTGAACATTACCTAATTATCCAATTATAATTCTTTATGAAGTTACAGACTAAAAAGGTCCTTCACAAGATACTATTTAAGAGAGGTTTAAACTATACCAGTCAACCTGAACTTGAGACAAATTATATGAAAACATTTATCTTATCCCAAGATAAAAAAATATGTATACTTACTAATATTGAAAAACAATCACAAAGCCCAATAGTTATTTTGGCGCATCCTTATCTCAGCGATGCCAAACTGTTTTTCCTCAAATATGGACATGCGGACATGTACTTAGAATTAGGACTTTCAGTCGTCTTATTAGACTTCAATGGATTTGGAGAGAGTCCTTTTGTCAATTTCAACTTTGAGGAAGATATAGATATCACAGCCAAATGGATTTTTGAAAAGTACCCCAATAGACAAATTATAATACACGGCATCTCATTTGGTGCAAGCCACACGATTACTTACGGAAAATCAATACAAAATCTTGCACATAAGACCATTATTGAAAACTGTTTAGACAGCAATCTCTCTTACTATAAAAAAAGAAACAGAAAAATTTATTCTCTTACTAAGTTATTGATGGCGATTTATCCAAAAGGGAACAAAAACCATGATTATGTAAAAAGTATCAACCAACAAAAAAATATTAAAAAAATTCTTTTTATTTATAATACAGATGACGACTTGACCACCCTTGAGATGGGACAACAACTCAGAAATGCCTGTACCATAAAGCATGATTTTCAAATCTTTCCAGGAAAACATTTGAAAGCTTTTAAGGAAAGTCCTCAAAGATACATCGGCACCATAAGGAACTTTATCGAGGAATAAATCATTGTTCTTTTTAAAACTAAAAAAGCCTTGAACCAATTTTGGCACAAGGCTTTTTGTTTTTGGAATGAGATACTTACACTAGTGCAAAAATCAGTCCAAATTTGATTTTAATTTAAAAAAAATTATATTAATCTGTAAAATCTAATAATTCTACTTCAAATATTAAGTCAGACTTACCAGGAATAACAGGTGGATAACCGCGCTCCCCATATGCCAAATTGTATGGAATATAAAACTTATATTTTGAGCCTTTATTCATCAACTGTACACCCTCTGTCCAACCTGGAATTACTTGGCTTAAACCGAAATCTATTGGCTGACCTCTTTCTACGCTACTGTCAAATACTTTCCCATCCAATAAGGTACCCGTATAATGCACTTTAACTTTAGTTTTAGGTCCAGCTGGTTTGTCACCTAAACCTTCAGTAATAATGGCGTATCTCAGGCCAGATTCAGTGACATTAGGAAACTCGGCTTTTTTGGCTTCAGCTATAGCTAATAACCTTTTAGCTTCTTCTTCTTCTCTTTGTTTTGCTACTTTTTGTTCAGACTCAAAAGATGCCGCACCATCAAATGCTTCGGCTTCTTTTCCCTTACGCAATATAGTTAAAGAAATGAGTGTATCGTTTTGTTTGATAGCATCTACTACATCTTGACCCTGTAAGACACGACCAAATACTGTATGCTTGCCATCTAACCAAGGTGTTTCTTTATGAGTTATAAAAAACTGAGAACCATTGGTGCCTGGACCGGCGTTGGCCATACTTAAAATACCTGAACCCGCATGTGTTAAGGTAGGATCAATTTCATCAGCAAACTTATAACCAGGACCTCCAGTTCCAGTACCTAAAGGACACCCTCCTTGAATCATGAAGTCAGCAATAACTCTATGAAATTTAAGGCCATTATAATAAGGTATGCCTTCTGATTTGGCTGTGTTTTTTATCTTTCCTTCAGCTAACCCGACAAAGTTACCTACTGTCATAGGTGTCTTTTTAAATTCCAATACGGTAAAGATATCACCTCTATTGGTTTCAAATCTTGCATAAAGCCCATCAGGCTGAGTGTTTAAAAAATCCATATTTATTTGATTACTTTTTTGAGAGTATCCCATGTTAATGAAAACAAGTGATAAAATGACAATTAAAAATTTGTTTTGCATGTGTAATATATTTTTTATTCCGAAGACGCAAATTTAACTAAAACGATAAAACATTAAATTATTATAACATATATTTAACTAAAATACGGATTCGAAAAGCTGATTTGAGTTGAAATATATAATGCAGGCCTTAATCATGCTCCAGTCCACCAGGATGAACATGTCCGTGGTCCAATTCCGAAGGCATAGCTAGTCTCACCTCAATAATCTCTCCTGAAAAGTGTAAAACACGACCAGACATAGGATGATTAAAATCTACTACAACTGACTCCATCTTAGGCTCTAAGATGACTCCTCTGTAAGCTCTTCCTTCTTGGTCTTGCATATTTATGGGTGTTCCCGGCAACAAATTAGACCTGTCTATTTGTCCATCTGCCCCTTTAAAAGTATCTATTGAAAGCTCTACAACCGCTTCCTCCTGATAATCTCCATAAGCATCTTCAGGCTGAAGTGTAAAATCAAAACTGTCTCCCAAAACTTTATTCTCAATATTTTCTTCAAACGTAGGCAACATCATACCTACACCGAAAATAAATGATAAAGGCTCATTTCCGTAAGTCTCTTCAATCAATTCACCCTCTGAGTTATCCTCATGTAATCTGTAGTGTAAACTGACTACTTGATTTTTTTGAATATTCATAAATAAATGTTATTAAAATTTGATAAAATATTTTATTATTACAATGGGATAGAATCAGAATTAATATAAAAATTCTATTGTTTCACCATTTTGTTGAATGACAATTGTAGGTTGTTCGGAAGCCTCTACCCTTCCTATGATTTGAGCGTCTATCCCGAAATCATTAGCGATAGCTATTATTTGATTTGCTATATCTATTTCGGGAGTATAGCATTCTAGTCTATGTCCCATGTTAAATACTTGGTACATTTCTTTTGCATCTAATTGCGCTTCTTCTTTTATTATTTGAAATAAGGGCGGAACAGGAAGTAAATTATCTTTGATAATTCTTAAATTTTTATCAATGAATTTACTGACTTTGGTTTGTCCACCACCCGAACAATGAATTAAGCCGTTTATGGAATCCTTTAATGGTAAAATTTTACTTAATAAAGGTAGATAAGTGCGTGTGGGAGACAATACCAATTTACCCATATCAATTTCATAACCATTTACTTCTACTTTGTCTGTTAATAGCTTTGACCCAGAATAAACTACTTCCATAGGAATATTGGGATTAAAACTTTCTGGATACTTTTGTGCATAAACTTTTCTAAAAATATCGTGACGAGCAGATGTCAATCCATTACTTCCCATACCAGCATTGTAAGCATCCTCGTAGATAGCCTGACCATAAGAACTAAAACCTACTATATAATCTCCTTCTTGAATATCAATATTAATAATATCCTCGCGTTTCATTCTTGCAAAAGCCGTATAACCAACATCTATAGTCCTTACTATATCTCCCACATCGGCAGTTTCACCACCAGCCAATGTAATGTTTACACCAAATTGAGATAATTTATTGAGATAATTTTGACAATGTTCTATAATAATTTGAATAACTTCACCAGTTATGAGACTTTTATTTCTACCAATCGTGGAAGATACTACTATATTGTCTGTACAACCTATACAGCCCATATCATCAAGGTTCATGACTATGGCATCTTCTACAATGCCTTTCCATACACTAATATCACCTGTTTCTTTCCAATACATATAAGCCAAACTAGTCTTTGTACCAGCTGTATCAGCATGCATGATATTGCAATAATCTACATCACCGCCTACTATATCGGGAATAATTTTACAAAAAGCATTAGGAAAAAGACCTTTATCTATATTTTTTATAGCGTCGTGAACTTCACTTTTGGAGGCAGAAACGCCTCTTTGGTCGTATTTTAGATTAGACAATTGGAAAAACTTTTTTAATGTAACGCAAAGGTAAAAAGATAATTTATTATTTGGGGTATATTTTTTAACAATAAAAACTAGGAATGTAACATTTATGGGACCGACATCTTCAGAACTATTTCTCCTTATCAGAAAATGCGTGTTCTATATTTTCAACAATTCGCTCACAAAGGATTAAAATGCAACAAGACCACTTATGATGTAAGTACGACTAGTGCTTTATTCAGGTATAAAAAAGGTGGTTTTTCTAAATATAAACAATGGTGTGGTCAATATAGGAAATGTAACACTATCTTATTTTTTTTTTAAAATTAAGGTAATGTTATATTAATATGAAATTTTATCTCATCTTTGCACATTTTAATTTAGAATAATATTATCATTTCAAAGATTTTTTTCAGATATGGTAATTTATATCAATGATAAAATTAGTTTAAATATGAAATTACAATCCCCGCTAAGAAATAAAATGTTGGCTTACGATGTTCCTCAGAAAATACAAGAATTAGGGGTTTATCCGTATTTCAGAACCATCGAATCTGAGCAGGATACCGTTGTAAAAATCAATGGGAAAGATGTATTAATGTTTGGATCAAACAGCTATCTAGGTCTTACCAACCACCCATACCTTAAAGAAGCATCTATCAAAGCCATAAAAAAATATGGCTCAGGTTGTGCGGGTTCACGTTTTTTAAATGGAACATTGGATATTCACTTAGAATTAGAAGAGAGGCTGGCAAAGTTTGTAAATAAAGAAAACGCACTAGTTTTTAGTACCGGTTTCCAAGTCAATTTAGGTGTCATTTCAGCCATACCGGGCCGGCATGACTACATCATTATTGATGATTTGGACCATGCTTGTATCATTGATGGAGCTAGACTCTCATTTGCTCGAACTTTAAAGTACAAGCACAATGACATGGAGTCATTAGAAAAAGTATTGATGCGATGTGAACCAGACCGAATAAAACTGATAGCCGTTGATGGTGTTTTCAGCATGGAAGGAGACATAGCAAAACTACCAGAAATTGTCCAATTGGCTCGAAAATATAATGCCAATATCATGATAGACGATGCTCACGGGCTTGGAGTCTTAGGTCCTCATGGTAATGGTACAGCCGCTCATTTTGGACTTACTGAAGATGTGGATCTCATTATGGGCACCTTTAGTAAATCCTTGGCAAGTATTGGAGGATTTATAGCTGCAAATAATGAAACTATTAATTACTTAAAACATACTGCTCGATCACTCATATTTAGCGCTAGTATAGCACCATCCAATGCAGCAAGCGTCATCGCTGCGCTTGAAATCATTTATCAGGAGCCAGAAAGATTACAAAACTTGTGGTCTAATACTTACCTTGCGCAAGATATGTTAAAAGCCTCTGGATTTGATACGGGTCACTCTGTAACACCTATCATACCTATCATGATACGTGATGACTTCAAGACTTTTCAGCTGACTAAACTTGCCCTCGAAAAAGGCATATTTGTAAATCCAGTAGTATCTCCTGCAGTACCAAGTACTTCATCCATGATAAGATATTCACTCATGGCAACGCATACCCCAGACCAAATAGAAAGGTCAATTGAAGTTTTAACAGATTTAGCCCGTAAGCTTGGAGTTTTCGAACAAAATGAAAAATTGGAAGAATTAAAAACAGTATAAAAATACAACAGTATTATAACTTTAATCCTTTATAATGTCTCGTACATTAAATATGTTTCTTCTATGTTTTTTTTTCAAAACAAGAAGTTAAACTAAAACTAAGACAAGTGACAGTAAGATTTATGAGTTATTAATTTGATTTTACAAACTGATTTTGGAGATCACTTATTCTTTTGATTATTCTCAGCTTATGAGTATATTTTTTAAGATCTTTATTATAAATACCATTGTGATCAAACTTATCAATGCGCACGTAACCATTTACATGGACTATTTCTTTTTGACCAATAACAATCCCCACATGACATACATTGCCTTCATTATCTTGAAAAAATGCCACATCCCCCACTTCGGATAATTGAGCAAAATCAACTACTTCTCCATATTGAATTTGTTTGTCAATGTGCCTTGAAATATTAATATTAAACAATCGAAAAACCTGATGTACAAAAGACACGTTGTCGATACCAAAAGGAGAACGGCCCGCAGACATTTCGGGACTAAATAGGAACCTTCGCGCCAATTTGACAAAAAGATCTTGGGTGATTTCCATAGTGCCCTCTTGAAATGCCTGACCATTATATATAAATCTTGACCAGGGCATCATACAAGAAATGCCATCATATTGAGGCAGTGAAGAACCCAGTGTAATGTAAATAGAGTTTTCACCATTAAAAACAGGATAAGAAACTTCAAGTGAAATGGCTATATTTTGTTGAAGTTTTTTGTATATGTCAAAACTTATATATGCTATTTGATATGTATTAACCCAGCCGATAGTTTCACAAATGTCCGTTTTGATTTTATGCCAATACTTATTTTTTTTTTCTAAAACCTCACATGTTTCTCCAAAGAGCATTTGGCTAACCACTGCTCCATATGGTATAGGTTTGGCTAGGATAGGTATCATACTGATATGACAGATTCCAAAATTTAATTCCTTAATCTCCTGCTTATTATTCCTTGTCATAAATACCTATAAATATACACTTCAGTTCCACAGCCGCTTATGAAACTCATTGGATTGTTTAAGATAGAACAAAAACCAAACCAATTTATTTTTCATAAAAACAAAAAAGCCACTAAACTTTTTAAAAAATTTAGTGACTCATTTGTGTTACTTGATTGTATGAATAATTCATGGGGGCGATTACTCTATACACCGATAAAAAGATCGTGTTCCTCTTCTTGAGGCAAACGAATTAACTTTTTGGCAGGCGTAAACAAATCTGCAAAAAAGTTTTTGATTGTTAACCAAAACTTGCTCATGGGTAATAATATTTAAAAAATGTTCAATACTAATATAACGTAGAAAAGGTCAAGTAGTCACATACTTTTGTCACAATAATTTGTTAAACATTTTTTTATGTTAATAAAAATATAAAATTTTTATATTAAACTTTACTTCATAACATAAAAATCTTTGATTTAAATATTAAAATTTAAATTATTGATAAGATAATCCAACAAAATAAGTTTTTAAATTTATAATTATAAGTCGTAACTTCGCAGCAAAATTTAAATAAAAAAATATGAGTAATTATAGACAAGAAAAAGATAGCATGGGGTATATCAACGTACCAGCTGATAAATACTGGGCAGCACAAACCCAAAGATCGACAGAAAACTTCAAAATAGGCGGTCATAAGATGCCAATAGAAATAATAAAAGGTTTCGCAGTCTTAAAAATGGCAGCAGCACAAGCTAATGCTGAATTATATGTGTTGTCCACAGAAAAAAAAGATTTAATTGAAAAGGTATGTTATGAAATATTAGAAGGTAAATTGGATGAACAGTTTCCATTAGTAGTATGGCAGACAGGATCTGGCACCCAATCTAATATGAATGTTAATGAAGTTATAGCCAATAGGGGTCATGTTATAAATGGCGGCTCATTAATAGATACCCATAAAGTATTGCACCCCAACGATGATGTGAATAAATCTCAATCTTCAAATGATACCTTCCCAACAGCCATGCACATTGCAGCATACAAAGTATTGGTTGATGTGACTATTCCTGGAATGGAGAAACTTAAAGATACCCTTCATAAAAAGGCTGAGAAGTTTATGAATGTCGTTAAAATAGGCCGGACACATTTTATGGATGCTACCCCACTAACTCTAGGACAAGAATTAAGTGGATACGTATCACAATTGGATCATGGTATCAGAGCTATAAAAAATTCCTTGTCACATTTGTCAGAATTAGCTTTAGGTGGTACGGCTGTAGGTACAGGTTTGAATACACCTCAAGGTTATGATGTATTGGTTGCACAAAAAATTGCAGATATTACAGGTTTACCATTTATCACAGGTAAAAATAAATTTGAAGGGTTAGCCGCTCACGATGCTATAGTAGAAGCGCACGGCGCTCTAAAAACAGTGGCAGTTTCTCTGATGAAAATTGGTAATGACATACGTATGTTGGCTTCAGGCCCTAGATGCGGAATAGGTGAAATAACGATTCCTGAAAACGAACCTGGTTCATCTATAATGCCTGGAAAAGTCAATCCAACCCAATCCGAAGCCTTAACAATGGCTATGGCTCAAGTTCTAGGTAATGATGTGGCCATCAACGTTGGTGGTATGAGTGGACATTTTGAACTCAATGTATTCAAACCAGTTATGATATTTAACTTTTTAATGTCTGCAAACCTTATAGGAGATGCTTGCGCTAATTTTGAAGAGCATTGTGCTATTGGTATTGAAGCCAATTTATCCAGAATAAAATCCAATTTAGATAACTCGTTAATGTTGGTCACTGCACTGAATACTAAAATAGGATATGACAAAGCGGCTGAAATAGCCAAAAAAGCGCACGAAGAAGGATCGACACTAAAAGAGGCAGCCATACAATTAGGATACCTTTCATCCGAAGAATTTGACGCATGGGTAAAACCAGAAGATATGATTTAACCCAACATTTGTTTTTTTTAAAAGCTTGAAAATAAAGTTTCAGCTTACACATAAAAAAAAGGAGATGCTCGTTGAGTATCTCCTTTTTTATTGTTATAATTTTATACTATTTTTGAATCTCAGTCTTTACCGGGTTCTTTACATCAGATCTATTATTTCCCCACGACACTCCCTCATAAAGGAAAGCAATGATGGCCCAAACTAATAACAAAGTAGGCAATACTACAGTTCTTACCATCCCTGGCACTTCATATTTTAAGTGCATAAATTCATACATGATAAGGTAAGCCTTAACAGCACTAAGAGCTATCATAACAAAGCCAACTAACCAACCAGATATGTGAAAACCTTCAATTACATATCCCTTGCCCAAAAGAGCAAATAATACTTCAAAAATTGTGATCGCAGCCAAAATTAAAATTGTTTTATTGGCCAATGTTTTTGACTGTTCATAAGTTAAATGTCCCATTGATATTTTTTTTTAATAAAATTAAAGTAGATAAAAACATAAGAATACGAATACCCAGACTAAGTCAACAAAGTGCCAATATAGGCCTATTTTCTCAACCATTTCGTATCCATTACGTCTTTTGACATACAATCCTGTTGCTGAATTTAAACATATTATTAATAAAAATGCTATACCTGTCAAAACGTGAAACCCATGAAACCCAGTGATAAAGAAAAATAATGCTCCAAAAGCCCTAGGACCTAATTGCTGTTCTTTTACCACCTCCTCATTAGGACCTTCAGTAACTTTAAAACTTAGAGGGGCAAATTCACCATCTTTTTGATGTATAAGATAAGAATCACCTGCACTGAAAGTATCTCCTTCCTTTATATCATGTCCATCACCCATTAAATAAACCCCCGACTCTACATGCGTACCAAAGGGATTTTGCTTTATAGTCATGTGTTCCACATTAAGCAACATGTTCCATTCCCAAGCTTGACAACCCAAAAAGGCGATACCACCAAAAATAGTTAACAACATCCATACCACTACACCATTTTTGTTTTCCCGATGCCCTTCTTGTACCGCCCGAACCATTGTATATGAACTTGCTAATAGAATAAACGTCATCAATGTGACAAAAAACAATGGTTTATGATGAAAACCTCCCGGGAAAGTACTAAATACGAAATCAGGTACTGGCCAAGTAGGCACACTAAATCTTAATGCTCCATAAGCTATTAAGAATCCCGAAAAAGTAAAAGCGTCTGATAGCAAAAAGTACCACATCATTAACTTCCCGTATGATGCCTTGAAAGGTTCACTTGCACCTTGCCAAGAACCGCTTTCTGTCTTGTGATCAATACTGTGATCGTGTTCAATGTTAACTGAAGCCATTATCGCAATTTAAATTATTTGTAAAGTAATAAAAATAAAAATAAATATACCCACAAAGCATCTACAAAATGCCAGTAAGTAACAACCATATCAAACTTATGCACTCGATTTTCTGTTATATTGAATTTTGTAAAAAATGCTTTCAATAAAACTATACTCAGAGCAGCTATGCCACCTATTACGTGCAGTGCGTGTATACCTGTAAGCAAATAAAAAAAAGACCCAGATACGTTACCTTTCAAATCAACACCCTTTTTAAAAAGCTCAAGCCACCCATAATATTGTAAGACCACGAAACTGACAGCTAAAATGCTACCGAGTATCAAATAAGTTTTGAAACTCTCCTTGCTTCCACTATTTAAAAGCTTATAAGCCTTATGTAGTACAAAACTAGATACTAATATAGCTGCTGTACTTATATAAAATAAAACGGGCATAGAAAAATCTAACCAATTACCTGAAGCTTGTTTCACTATATAAGCACTAGTAAAAGCTCCAAACATCATGACAATGCTAGCCATTGAGGCTAACAAAGCAAATTTTTGTGGATGAATACTATTCCTTTTATTTATCATTGTGCTTTCCATATCACTTAATTTTTAAATTAACCAAAAAGACATCAAAACAAGTGGTAGGTAAAAAAACGAGAAAAACATTAATTTTAACGCAGAAGACCTATTAAAATCTTTTTGCAAACGGTATCCCAAAGCTACGTATATTAAACTTAATATAGTTGTTATCAAAAGTGTAATCGTTGATATATCTAAATGCAAATACATTATAATCAATACTGGCAGGGTTAATACTGCATAAAACATGGAAGAATATCCAAGATTTCTTTCAACTTTCCCATTTAATTCTGGCATCAGCTTATACCCAGCTTTCTTATAATCATCAAAACCCAAAAAACCTATAGCCCAAAAATGAGGAAACTGCCACAAAAATTGAATAATGAATAAGCCTAGAGCTAATAGTGTAATACTGCCCTCAAAAGCTGTAAAGCCAATTAAAACTGGTAACGCGCCAGGTATGGCACCTACAGGGACAGCCAATGTACTATAACGCTTTAAAGGTGTATAGACAAAAGCATAAGTTATAAATGAAACCATACCCAGAAATGCTGTAATTCCATTAAAATATGCCAATATAACGACACCCACCAATAAACTCAAGCCAGCAAAAATAACACCATCTGAAGATGTCATTCTACCTGTGGCAACAGGACGATTTGCAGTGCGTGTCATGAGTATATCATAATCTTTCTCAAGTACCTGATTTAAAGCATTAGCAGCTCCAGCTACCAGAATTCCACCTATGATAAGTAACGTCAAATCAGTTGATACCCAATAACCATTAGCTGCAATAAGATAGCCCAAAACCGACGATAATACAACGACAGAGGTTAATCTTAACTTCATAAGCATAGCATAGTCATTTAATTTAGATATAAAATGACTACGCTTGCCGTTTTCTCTTTCTCTTATTTGTATTTTACTACTCACCTATTTGTTTATTATTCAAACAATTATTTAATGGTCTCCCACCTCACCTTCTTTTAAAGGTACATGCTGTTGTACAAATTCGCGTTCATCCTTATTGAAATCGTAAGCCCATCTATGTACCACGGGCAGCTTTCCTGGCCAATTTCCATGTATTGGCTCAACGGGTGTTGTCCACTCTAAAGTTGTGGCATCCCAAGGGTTCTTAGTCTTCATTTTTTTACCATACCAAATACTGTAAAAGAAATTGATAACGAAAACCAACTGTATAAAGAATGCTATTATAGCAAAAATGGTTATAAATTTATTCATTTCTGTAAAATGACGGAACGCATCGAAAGTATCAAAGGAATAATACCTTCTTGGCACTCCAGCCATACCTAAATAATGCATAGGCCAGAATATAGCATAAGCCGATATCAAAGTACCCCAAAAATGTATCTTACCAAGAGTCTCATTCATAAATCTTCCATACATCTTCGGAAACCAATGATAAATACCTGCAAACATCCCAAAAAATGCCGCAACACCCATAACAATATGGAAATGGGCTACAACGAAGTAGGTATCATGCATTTGAATATCAATAGCTGAGTTACCTAAAAATATACCTGTTAACCCCCCCGAAATAAACATAGACACGAAACCAATTGCAAACAACATGGGTGAATTCAAACGCAAGCTTCCTCCGTACAAAGTTGTAATCCAATTGAATACCTTGACAGCTGAAGGTACAGCGATTATGAGAGTAAATACAACAAAGAAATTCGATAAGAATGGATTGACACCAGACATGAACATGTGGTGAGCCCAAACTATAAAAGATAAAAATCCAATGGCCATTATCGAAAACACCATAGCCCTATATCCAAAAATAGGTTTACGCGCATGAACAGATAAAACCTCAGAAACTAAACCCATCGCAGGGAGAATTATGATATATACCTCGGGGTGACCTAAAAACCAGAATAAATGCTGATACAATAAAGGACTACCTCCAACTCTATCTAACGCCTGTCCAGCTATGAATATATCACTTAAAAAGAATGAGGTACCTAAACTTCTATCGAATACCAACATAAAGAAACCAGATGCTAAAACGGGGAAAGACAAGAGACCCAGTATCGCTGTGACAAAAAATGCCCAAATCGTTAGAGGCATTCTCCATAAAGTCATTCCTTTAGTTCTTAAGTTTAGGACAGTAGTGATATAATTTATACCACCCAATAAAACTGAAACGACGAATAAGACTAAACTAACTAACCACAATGTCATTCCTGTTCCAGAACCTGAGGAAGCTTGTGGGAGCGCACTCAGTGGTGGATAGGCTACCCATCCGCCAGAAAATGGTCCCGTACTTAAAAATAATGAGTAGAACATTACCAATCCGGCTATGAAAAAGAACCAGTAAGATAACATATTCAAAAACGGAGATGCCATATCACGCGCTCCAATTTGTAATGGAATAAGTAAATTTGAAAATGTTCCGCTCAAACCGGCAGTCAATACAAAAAACACTAATATAGTACCATGCATTGTAACTAAAGCATAATAGAACTCAGGAGATAAAGTCCCTATTCCAGTTGCAGCATCAACAACTATCCACTTACCTAAAAAAGGTTTAATCCAAGTCAAACTTTCAGAAGGAAATCCTAACTGTAGCCTGAAAACAACTGACATTGCAGCTCCAATGATAGCCCAAATCATACCTGTAATGAGGAATTGACGGGCTATCATCTTATGATCCATAGAAAAAATATAATGGAACACAAAATTAGTTTGATACTTATCACCATGATGATGCTCATGAAATCCATCATCATAACCTTGATCTTTGATTAGAACATCATCTTCAAGAATGGTTAAATTTGCCATTTTTCTTTAAATTTTAAATTGTTATTTAGATATTATTCTAAGTTCTGTTCTTCTATTTTTTTGACGACCTTCCTCGGTATCATTGGACTCGATAGGACTATTTTGTCCATAACCTTTGGAAGTGATTCGATTTTCTTGTACTCCTTTAGATAATAAATATTGTCTGACATTGGTAGAGCGAGATTCAGAAATCTGTTGATTGACTTGAGCATCTCCAACATTATCAGAATGGCCAGCCAATTCAATTTTTGTGTTAGGATGTTTATTCAATAATTCTGTTACATTATCTAACTCATATTGAGACAATTCACTATTAAGATCAGCTGAGCCAGTTTTATAAAAAACATGTTTTAAAAGTATAACATTACTAACACTCCCAGTTTCATCACTCAAATATCCTTCAAAATCTGATTTTAATTCTTGTGCTCTTTTTTTGATCTCGACAGGAAATAATTTTTTACCATACCAAGGATCATTTTCAGTTTCTCTAACATTTGTTAGGTAAAAAGGTTCTTGAGACTTTATCCAAGCTTCATACTCATCTTTTTCTACTACTTCTATGATTCTTCTCATAGAGTAATGGCCTTTGCCACAGAGCTCTGCACAAGCCAATTCGTATTGGAACACTTCCCATTTCATAAGGCTCTCAGGATCATTAGGGTCAGCAGGTACTTGCCACTCAGGATATTTGCTTAATTCTTGTCTAAATTCATTAGTCGTCTTGACGGGCGTAAATATGAATGAAGTAGGTAGTCCAGGTACGGCATCCATCTTTACTCGAAAATGAGGTAAATAAAAATTATGTAACACGTCTTTTGCTGTAATTCTGACCTTAATCGTACTATCCTTTGGTAAAACAATTTTATCAGAACCGCTAAGTATAATGTCATCGACAGAATACTCGTCTGTCCAGTCCATACCTAAAGAATTGGATGCTAAATCAATTAATCTGAAATCTTTGTTACCTAATTTTCCATCTTCTCCTGGATATCTTATATCCCAAGCAAATTGATATCCAGTAGCTTCTATTTCAATATACGTGCCTTCTTCTAATGAAGATGGAAAAATACTGTTCCAAGCTATTAAGCCTTTGGCAACAAGGAAGGTCATTACTACAGCTGGTACAACGGTCCAAATTAGTTCTAACTTGGTGTCGTGGGCAAAAAACATAGCCTTACGGCCTGATATATTGCGATATTTATAACTATACCAAAATAAAGCAATATGGGTCAAAACAAAAACTATTCCTGTAAAAAATAAAGTTACATTAAAGATACTATCTAACTCAAAGCCATGAGCAGACGCCGACTTTAAAGGTCCATAACCTAGCATGTAGTTTTTGTAATACAGGGCTGACCCGATACAAAGTACTAAAAAAACAATCATAAAGAGCATAAGAGACTTTCCTTGAAAATCATTGTTTGATCTTTCGACAGCCTCTTCTCCCCTTATACGAGCGGCTAAATCTGTAATTTTACCAATTTGTATGACAACTACTGCAAGTAAAAATAAAATTGCAAAAGCTATTAAATATGTCATTTTTTATGTTTTTTATGTTTAAATATTCTTATTTTTTAAATTACATGGTGGTGAACACTTTCTTCCAAATAAGGGTCATTTTTAGGTACTAAAGCAGACTTTGAGAGTACTGTCAACCCAACATATAGGAATAATCCCAAGAATCCTATCATGGTACCCAATTCCAAAAGACCTGGATATGAAAATCCTTCTACAATATGACTGACATGATCACCGTGATCTGCGCCATCAGTATGACCTTCTCCATGACCGAGAGCATGATTAACATTAATAAGGGCACCTGGTTTAATCATAAGGAAGAAATCTAACCAATGTCCTAAAAATACCATAATTGCTACAAAACTAACTGAACCAAATTTACGCTTAGTGTCATTTCTCATAAGAATAAAGAAAGGAACTAAGAAATTGATAATCAAGTTCATAAAGAACAAAATAGGATAATTATTATATCTTTCCTTGAAGTAAATAGTCTCTTCACCTATGTTCGCATACCAAATTAACATAAACTGAGAAAACCATAAATATGTCCAAAAAATACTAATAGCGAATAAAAATTTACCCAAATCGTGCATATGATTTTCATTTACCTCTTTGAGGTAGCCTAAAGATTTAAGCCAAATAATCATAATAATTGTGATAGCAATCATGGCTACGAAAGCACTGGCTGAAGTATACCAAGCAAAAAGAGTACTATACCAGTGTGCGTCTATGCTCATTATCCATTGCCATATCATAGCAGCACTTGAAAAACCAACTATTGGTAGAAATATACCGGCGTAAAGTCTCATCGATTTGTGCTCAGTATAGGAAGCATTACCCGCACTATCTTCAGCGATTGATAAAGAACGCAATTTATAGGCAAAGAAAGACCATGCACCGACAAAAATTATTGTTCCAAATAAATACCAATTTTTATTGAGGAAAGACGATTTGCCTTTGAGTATTGGATCTATAGCGACTTCTGCATCATCAGCCCAATGATATAAATGGTGCCAATGCATATAATTTCCTATGCCGACAATAGCAAGCAATAACAAACCTATTAATAGAAACATAGAATATGATTCCCATAACCTTTTGAAAACGGTTATCCATCCAGCATAAGCAAGGATACTGGCTGCTAGAAAGAAAAGAGCCATAACAGCTATCATTGTAAAGAATGTAGAGTTATGCAAGAAATTGGTCCAAAATCTTGAATGGTAAGCATCATCACTAATCCAAGTCAGTACCATACTCAAGACACCTATTCCAATAGCTCCTAACAAAAAATTTCGATGGTTTGAAGAAAATGTATATTGATTCATCTTTTATCTATTTCTTTTACTAATTATAAATTAACTATTCTCCCTCTGTATTTGAACCTGTCTCAACGACTTCTTCAACTTCCTCCGCTTCCTTGACTTCTTTTTTCCATAAAGCGGAAGGTATCGATGCAGAATCATAAGTGTTTAAATTCGGACTATATTCCTTTTGGGTATGTGCTGCTTGGAGTGATCGAATATAATGTAGCACTTGCCATCTTTCTTCGTAAGACAACTTATCTTTATAAGCACCCATTACATTTTTACCATGCATTATGGCATGATAATATCTACCATTTGATGCGGTTAAGAATTCTTCTAATAAGAAATTAGCAGGTTGTACAGGGTATTTCCCACCATCTTCACGAGCTAAGTACCCATTTCCATCTCCTTTATTGCCGTGGCAAATACCACATTGAATTTCATAAAGTCTTTTACCATTTGCAAGACCGTTGTCTGTGATTGAAAAAGGGTTATTAATAATTTCTTGTGACGCTCTAGTCCTCTCTTCCTCTGTATCACCATAATAATAAGGCACGTGGCCCGGAGTTGCACTTGTAAAACCTCGGTTTATGGTACCTTCAACTGGATTTCTAGGTTGTACCATAGCATGTAATTCCTCCTTAGATCCCCATCTATTATTGTAATAGTATCCAAAAGTATTTGACTCATAAGCCACAGAATGCGCCATATCAGGCATATACTCACTACCTGTTTGGTTTCCTGAAGAGGACTGACAAGACATTAGCCCCATGGAAATTAATAACCCGAAAAACGCAAAAATTTGATATTTTAATTTCATTTTACTTCTATCTTAAATGGTTTTAGAATTAAATTCAGAAGCGCCTGATGATTTAAAGAATTCCTCAGCTTGGCTTACATCAACTTCAGAAGCATCAAAAGCTAAACAAAATTTATCATCTGTAATCCTATCATCTAAATGCTTGTTTACAACACCTGGTCCTAAGCCGTTAATTATGTAAAATGTAACGGTCATACCTATAGCTGCGAAAAGAACCGTTAATTCGAAAGTAATAGGAATAAAAGCAGGAACAGACCAATAAGGTTTACCTCCAAAAATTGTTGGCCAGTCACTCACAAATACCCATGTCATACCCAAAAAGGCTGTCAAAGTACCCAAGGCTCCATAAATAAAGCCCGCTTGATGTAACCTAGATTCTTCCAAGCCAAGTATTGGGTCAAGCCCATGAACAGGAAATGGTGTAAACACATCGTATATTTCAAGATGTTTATCTTTGGCTGATTTTACTGCACGAAGTAAATCTTCTTCGTCATCATATAAGCCATAAACTACATTTATATTTTTATCTGCCATCTTCTAATGGTTTTAAAATTTTACTATTAATTAATGATGATTTGCATGTGAATGGCTATGGGTTGCATTTTCACCTACATATTGATTGCCACCGGTTTTTAAAATACTCTTGACTTCAGCAACAGCGACCACTGGAGCTACCCTCACAAAAATGAGATATAAAGTAAAGAACAAACCAAATGTACCTATATAAATACCTATCTCAACCCAAGATGGTGTATAATATGACCAACTTGATGGTAAGTAGTCTCTTGCTAACGTCGTGGCGATAATTACAAAACGCTCAAACCACATACCTATGTTTACAACTATGGATAGGAAGAACGTCAAAGTTATATTTCTACGCCAAGACTTTTTCCAGAAAAACTGAGGTGCTATAACATTACAGAACATCATTCCAAAGTAAGACCACCAATAAGGCCCTAACGCTCTATTAAAAAAGGCAAACTGCTCATAAACATATCCAGAGTACCAAGCTATAAACAATTCTGTTAAGTAAGCTACCCCCACTATTGTACCCGTCAATAAGATAATCTTATTCATTGATTCAACATGTTCTACAGTAATATAATCTTCTAACTTGAGAAGTTTACGTGTGATAATCATCAGGGTCAATACCATAGCAAATCCTGAAAATACGGCTCCGGCAACGAAATAAGGTGGAAAAATAGTTGTATGCCAACCTGGTATTACAGAGGTGGCGAAGTCGAAACTTACTATTGTGTGTACAGAAAGTACAAGTGGTGTTGACAAACCCGCTAAAACAAGCGATAATGATTCCCATCTTTGCCAGTGTTTTGCTGACCCAGTCCAACCAAAAGACAAAGAATTATAAATTTTCCTTCTAAGACCTTTAGCTCTATCTCTTACCGTGGCAAAATCAGGTACCAATCCTGTGTACCAGAAAAGTAGTGATACTGTAAGGTACGTTGATATAGCGAAAACGTCCCACAAAAGTGGAGAGTTAAAATTAGGCCAAAGAGGGCCTCTTGTATTTGGATAAGGCAAGATAAACATAGCCAACCATATACGTCCCATGTGAATCAACGGGAAAAGTCCTGCACACATAACCGCAAATATGGTCATCGCCTCTGCAGCACGGTTTACACCAGTACGCCATTTTTGTCTAAATAAAAGTAATATGGCAGAAATCAATGTACCAGCATGTCCTATACCAATCCACCATACAAAATTGGTGATATCCCATGACCAATTTATGGTTCTATTTAAATTCCATGATCCAATACCAACCCAAATGGTCCATATGATACAAAACACACCGTACGTTAGTACGGCAATAGAAAGCAAAAAGCCTATTACCCATGCCTTAGTGGGTGTTTTCTCCGTTGGAGAAATGAGATCCTCTGTTATCTGGTGATAAGTTTTATTACCAGTAATAAGAGGTTTTCTAATTGGACTTATAACAGCACTCATTGTCTATATTTTGAATGTTATTTCTTAAATTTATTAATATCATGAACTTAAGCGTCCATCGAATTATCTCGGTTATTTACCTTCATCGTATATGTGACAGATGAACGGACATTTATCTCTTCTAAAGCGATATAATTCAATGGAGACTCTAATTTTCCAGCCAAATCCCCCGATTTATTATTCATATCACCAAATGTAATGGCTCCGGTAGGGCACGATGTTTGACATGCTGTCCTAACATCTCTATCTTGAAGTTGTCTTCCTTCTTTTTTAGCTGTTAACTTACCTTCTTGTATTCTTTGAACACAGAAACTACACTTCTCAATTACGCCCCTAGACCTCACGGTAACATCAGGATTGAGAACCATTCTAGTCAAATTATCTGCCATAAATGGTACCTTTTCCTCCTGAAGACGAGGCTGGTTAGCTGGCCAAATATCTGCTTTAGTATAATCCAACCAATTGAAACGTCTCACCTTATAAGGACAGTTGTTGGCACAATATCTCGTACCGATACATCTATTGTAGGCCATTTGATTGAGACCTTCGGAACTGTGGTTGGAAGCGTTGACTGGACACACATTTTCACATGGGGCATTGTCACAATGCTGACACATCATCGGTTGATAGATTGTATTAGGATTTTCAACGTCTCCGTAGTAATATCTATCTATTCTCAACCAAGTCATTTCATGATGTATAGCTACTTCGTGTTTTCCTACAACAGGAACATTATTTTCGGCCATACAAGCTACCGTACAAGCTCCACACCCGATACACGCATTGAGATCAATATGCATACCCCAGTGGTGACCTTGAGTATAAAGATAATCATGCCCCTTATAGATTTGTTGCTCATTAAGATGCTGTGCATGAGCGCGTTTTTTCTGAACATGCTCAACAGTATTCGCTAATTCACTAACATTGGTTGTATAAACAACTGATCTATCTGTCAATGCTCCTTGAAAACCTTTAGCTCCTGTAAAATAATCAAAAAATACGAGAGCAGCTTCATCAGCATTGATTTCTGTATTGGTTTCTTTGTCGATCCCTCTGACTCCTATTGTATGGTGATATTGAACACAAGAGAAATCTTTCTCTTTGCCTATTTTATTAGAGACAGAAACATTGGCATTAAAATAAGCCGGACCATTAGTCCCCATCGTTAAACTATCAAAAACATTAATACCCACATTCGAGCCCGTATTACCTGCGTTGGGTCTTCCGTAACCTAACGCTATACTGACTGTACCTGGCATTTGACCAAACTGCTGTATCACAGGCAATGTCACTTTTTTGTCGCCAATAGTCAATTCTACTAAATCACCATCCACAAGCTCATTCATTCCTACCATTGTACGAACACCATCAAAATTAACGGGTACAGCCAGATAATTACCCCAAGTCGTACGTGCGACAGGATCAGCCATTTCCATCAACCATGGATTTCCTGCATATTGACCATGTCCAATTTGGACTGTTTCAAAAAACGAAATCTCTAATTCTGAAGATGACATTTTCGTGATTTCCGTACCTATTTCTACAGAATTATAGCTTAGGCTATTTCCTACAGACGCTGTAAATACACCATCATGTAAAGCACTATCCCAAAAAGATTGGAATGATGAAAAAGTATTTTGAGAAGCAAATGCTGAGTCACGCCAAGCAGCCCTTAAGTAATCATAATAAGGTTGACCACTAGTAAAATCAACAGACTCGCTAGAAGCCCATTTTAACAAAGACAACTCAAAACTACGGCTATCAAATAATGGAGCAATAGTGGGTTGAACAAGCGTAAGTTGACCTTTTTTTGCCTCTACATCACCCCATGACTCCAGATAATGAGTAGTAGGAGCAATAATATCACATTGTGCACTAGATTCATCCTCTACTAAGGCAAAGGAAACTTTATTTTTTATTTTACCAAATGATTCTGACAATTGGACACTGTAAGCTGAATCATAGAGTGGATTAGCCCCCATCAAAATTACAAAATCTACAGAACCGGACTTTGCATCAGCTGCAAATTGCTTTAATTCTGAGTCATTTCCTTGTCTTTGGTATGAAAGAGCACTCATATCTATGGTGTTACCATAGTTGCCCAAAGCATTGTTGATAGCATTCACCATCAATTGTTCATTAACATTATTACTTGCTGAAATTACAAGTGACTTTCCCTCAACTTTCTTTAACTGTTGAGCAGCTTTGGTTAACGCAGCTTTTGCTTTGGAATTCAAACCTGTTGTAGATACACTACCTCCAGCTATTTCATTGTATAAAAACGCAATGGCTACTCCTTGCTCAGAAGGTTTCACCAATATTCTATTGTCTGCATTCGAGCCAGTTAATGACATATGACTCTCTACTTGAATATGCCTTGACATTTTTGCATTTTTTACATCTGCAATTTTTCTACCTTTAATGTAGTCTGAAGCATATTCTATAGGTGATATCCAAGTTCCTAAAAAGTCTGCATTGAAACTAACTATTACCTCGGCTTGATCAAATTTGTATGAAGGTAGAGCTCTAACTCCAAAATTCTTCGCATTGGCATCTAACATGGCCGAAGATGACACTGGATCATAGGTTACGACCTGAGCGTTAGCATATTTAGATGTAAACTCAGAGATGGCTTTCTTTGTGGTAGGACTCATTATAGTATGGGTTACCAAACGAATATTTTTACTTGAAGCCAATGACGTCTCAACAGATTTATCAACTTCTTCCCATGAGACATCTTTCCAAGTGAGACCATTTTTCATTTTGGGTCCAGTGAATCTATTTGTATCATAAAGACTCAAAACAGATGCCTGAGCACGAGCTGAAGTACCGCCCTTAGTTATGGGTGATAAATCATTGCCTTCTATTTTTATGGGTCTACCCTCTCTGGTTTTAACTAAGACTGGGCAATAGTCCCCACCTTGTACAAAAGTCGAAGCATAGTAATTGGCTATACCCGGTACTATTTGCTCCGGTTTAACCACATATGGTATTGCACGCTTTACAGGTATATCACAACCTGCAGCTACAGTAGCCGCTCCTAACCCAAAACCTAAAAACTTTAAGAAATCTCTTCTGTTTCCAGCTAAATGAGCTGGTACATCCTCCATTTTAGTGGGCTCACCATTAAATTCCTGCTCAGCAACTAGCATGAAATTATCTTCTTGTTCTAGGTCTTTATGCCCTATCCAAATATTATCTATCTGCTTTTTCATCTATGATTATAATTATAATAAGATTAATATTTTCTTAATTCTACGAATGCGATTATTTTGATTAATAGTGGCACTTCTGACACTCTAATCCACCTATATCCTCTACAGTAACCTTATCCCTTTTACCTGCAGCTATCTCTTCGTGATACGTTTGATAACTTGCATAATACTCATTGTCATTAAATTTCACTTCAGTTTGCCTGTGACAATTAATACACCAACCCATGGATAATGGAGACATCTGAGCCATAACTTCCATCTCTTCTACTTTACCATGACATGTTTGGCACTCTAATTGACCAATTGTAACGTGCTGTGCGTGATTGAAATAAACATGATCAGGAAGGTTATGGATTCTTACCCATTCGATAGGCCCCTGAATTTTTTTCTTTTCGTCATTGGTCAAAGAACTCTTAATATCTGCCCATTGTTTGACAACTTCTCTTTCTCCGACAGCATCTAAATCTGCCAATTCTTTTGTCCTTTTATATTCATCACCTATCCATTTCGTAAAGATAGCTTTAATTTCATCTTCGGATTTGAAATCATAATTTTCTATGTACTTATTTGTATTTGGATCAAAACCAATAGAGGCATATATTTTAGTGATTTCAGCTGTTCCGTACTTACTACCGTTTTTAATAGCTGAGTGACAGTTCATACAAGTGTTTGTACCAGGGATACTTGAATGTTTAGATTTTGCAGCACTATCATGACAGTACTGACAATCAATTTTATGCACACCAGCGTGAGTTTCATGTGAAAATTTGATAGGCTGCTCTGGAGCATATCCTTCCTGCCTGCCTAACTCTGTCGCTTTAACTACAGTAAAGTAAGCTCCAACAATAATGGCAACAAATATACCAAAAGTTACTACTCCTTTAGAGGTGAGTATCTGTGTAAGCGTTTTCGGGCTTACATTCTGGCCTTCTTTTGCAGATGCTATAACGTTTAGACTGCTAATAATCTTAGCTAGCAACAATGCTAATAAACCTAATATAGCTGCAATAACCAAATACATCGGAAGCATACTTTTTTCCTCTACTTTGACATCAGTAGCAGCTACCGCAGCACCTGGTTTTGCTCCATAAGTACCGTCGGCCACACCATTAATGTATGCTAACATACTTCCTATTTCGTCATCCGTAAGGTTAGGGAAAGCTGTCATCACAGTAGGTTTATACTGATTCCAAAGCTGTACGGCTCTAGGATGACCTTGCTTGATCATCTCTTGTGAATTCCTTATCCATGCATACAAAGCTGCGTCGTCTCCCCATGCTGCCTGTGAACCCGCTAGAGCTGGCCCTGTCGCGGCAGTCCTCATATCTCTATTGTGACAAGCAGCACAATAATTTTTGAACAACTCCTTACCGGCATCAGGTGAAACCTCAGCTGAAAGCGAAAAACCCATTATCAAAAATACTAATATACCTAGATTCTTGACTGTCAATTTATTGAATATAACCATTGGATTATATTTTAATTTATTTAAGATATTAAAAACAATTGTCATACTTATGTAAAATTCAATTTTGCCACAAATGTATGATTAATGGCAATTAATAACAAAATTTAATATGTGTTTTAGTTTTATTTAGAAATTGTCTAAATAATTAGACGACTCTTTTTTAAAATTTGTCACGTTTTTAGTTGGTTTACCTTACTTCATGAGATATATTGAGAACTAAAAATAAAGTTCGTCTTAAATAATTTACAACCACTATAATTTGTCTTTTTAAGAAAACTCCCAAATACAACGTTTCACTCATTTTTGATTCAGTGATTTACATTAATAATTTACCTTTAATCAATAACTAATATCCTTGTGGCAATCATGTCGCAATCCCTGTCTTGAAAACTAAATTCCTTATCTAAAATGTTGTTATTCATTAAAAAGGAGTTAAGGAATTTCTCTATATTTTTGCTCTGTCAAAACTAGTCCCCAATAAATGAAGGACTTTACAAAGCAGTAGCACCTCAACGTCATTGAATTTTAAAAGTCAAAAAAATTGGATCTAAATACACCTTTGCAGTTCTAAAATTATTTAATCCAGATGACGCATTAGAAAAACTTCAATAAATAATTGCACGAATCATAGAAAAAAGTCAGGCCTGCCTGCTAATTGAAATATAAGTAATTATTAGAATACAAAATTTCATCAAAATCTATCAATCTGTTGACTTTTTAGGCTATAACCCAAAATGTAAACTATGCTTATCCCTCCAAAGTCTTCATTTTATTAAACTTTTATATTTCATTACAAGCTATAAATACAAAAATCGGGCTTAATTTTTCCGAAAGCATCTAATTATTCGCCATTATCTCCATAGGATTGGGTATAAGTTTTTATCTTTGTAGTAAAATTAAATAAAAATGAACTCGAAATCATTAATAATAATTGTCGTCATTGCGATTATCGGTTTGTTCACTAATCCTAATAAAGAGAAACATAAACAACTCATAATAGAAAAAACTCAAGAAAAAGCTGCTAAGGATTTGGGAATTTTGGGCGAAATATCCAATAAAACGGGCTTAACCAAGGTCCTTATTTCGGATTCTGATGTCATCTACAATGATTATTACTTGGTATCCATGACCAAAGACACTGATAATCAATTAAAAACTATCGGACTTTTTAATAAAGTATTTTATATAAAAAGCAACTAACAAACACATATCCAACAACTTAAATAATACATGACACAAATCATATGTTTTATTTAGATATTTTCTAAATAAAATTTTGTAATAATAAAATCACTTTATACCTTTGCGCCATTATTTGTATTAAATCTAAATAAAAATAAGAGCCATGCGTCAAATATCCATAGTAGTTTTATTAACGATAGGTTTTTTATTCACCTTAAATGCCCATGATATTGAGGGTCCTTATAAATTAAAAGGAAGGTTAATAGCCAAAGATCAAGCGCCAATAGCAGGTGCATGGATACAAGTCAAAAATTCAAGTTTTTCAACTCAATCAGATTTTGATGGGTATTTTGATTTAAATAAAATTCAATCAAAAGATGTTACACTCATAGTGGAAGCTCTTGGTTACAAAACTCAAATCGTCAATTTAGACTTATCTCAATCGCCAACAGATATTGTAATAATCCGTTTTGAAGATTTAGAGATGAATATTCCTGAGGTAGTGATTTTGGGTAAATCTGATAGACTGTTTTCCAAGGTTCCTGGTAGTGTTCATTTTGTTAATCAAAAAAAAATAAATGAAATTAATCCTATTTCAGGTAATGAAGTATTCAGAACAAACCCAGGTATCCATGTTGTAGATGAAGAAGGTGTAGGAATGAGGCTTAATCTAGGAATTAGAGGTCTTGACCCTGACCGCAGTCGCAATATTTTAGTTCTTGAAGATGGTGTTCCAGTGGCATTAGCCCCATATGGTGAACCTGAATTGTATTATTCTCCACCTATTGACAGAATGTCGGGAGTAGAAATCATTAAAGGATCTGGACAGATACTCTATGGGCCTCAAACTATAGGTGGTGTCGTCAATTACATTACTAAAAGTCCATCAATGACACCGGAGGGAACTATCAGGGTTCAATTGGGTGAAGGTGGATACAGAAACGTCATGGCTGCACACAGTAATACCATTGGAAATGTAGGTTATCATATATCCGCCTTTAACAAAAGAGCAGACCAAATAGGACATGCAGGGTTTAATATCACTGATTTAACCGGAAAATTCCTTTTAAATATTAACGAACGAAACTCTTTACTCATCAAAGGCTCCTTTTATGATGAAACATCCAATTCTACTTATATAGGACTCACACAGACTATGTACGATGAGGGTGGACAAGACTTTGTTTTGATGGCCCCTGATGATAGATTGAAAGTAAGAAGATTAAGTTTTTCAGCTCATCATGAGTTAAAGATAAATTCCAGGACGACATTAAACAATGTGGCTTTTGCCTATACAACTACTAGAAACTGGAGAAGACAAGATTTCTCCATGAATACATCTAATAACAATAAACCAGCTAACTGGACAGGTGTATCATGGGGTAATGAAGATATTAGAGATGGCGCCGTTTTTATGCGCAATAGTACTGGAAACAGAAACCGGCAATTTCAAGTAGCTGGAATTGAATCTCGATTAAAACATCAATATGCAACAGGATCCATCAATCATAATTTTCAATTAGGTGTAAGGTATCTTTACGAAGTGGCCTTTGAGCAAAGGGTGAATGGAACTAAATTTAATGCAGAATCAGGAAACATTGTAGAAGACGAGGCCCGGCCTGCGCATGCCATGAGTTTATTCATACAACAAAATTCTAATATATTTAAAAACTTTGATTTACAGTATGGGTTGAGGTACGAAAATCTGCATCAAAATAGAGAAATATATAGAAGAAGCTACAGTGGACAAATTCGCGATACGTTTGTAACCAATCAAAACTATGTCAATCAAATTATCCCTGGTGCTGGTTTTACTTATAAACTCAATAAAAGATTTGTGATATTCGGAGGCGTCCATGCTGGATTTGCACCACCAAGAACGAAGGATGCCATCACAGCTGTAGGAGGATCCTTAGATTTAGAAGCTGAGGAAAGTATAAATTCAGAATTAGGCTTACGCTCATCTCCCATCAATGGAATAGACTTTGAAATAACAGCCTTCAGTATCGATTTTAAAAATCAAATTATACCTGTATCAGAATCTAGTGGTGGTATGGGAAGTGGACTCATTAACGGAGGTCGTACACTTCATCAAGGTCTAGAAGCCTCAGTTGAGATCAAGCTTCACACCATGTTAGGTATAGAAAAGCACGGTATCACTATAAACCAGAATGCTACCTATATTAATGCCCTATTCAATGAGGATAGATTCCAAAATGAGACCAACATTAAAGGTAATCGCACGCCTTACTCTCCAGAATGGATACTCAATACATCTTTGACTTACGAACATGTCAGTAGCGCCATGGTAAGAATAGGCTACAACTACATAGGGCAGCAATTTGGTAATGCCTTCAACACTGTGTTGCCCACTAATAATGGTCGTTCCGGTCTGATTCCCGCATATAATACTTTAGATGTTACAGCTGGGTATACAATACCTAAAATCAATACCCAAATATCGTTTTCAGTAAAAAACTTGACCAACGAAAGATTTATTGTAACGAGGCGTCCACAGGGTATAAGATTAGGATTACCACGGTTTATTATGGTTAGTGTTGAGTATAGATTTTAATTTTAACCCAGACTTTGCATTAGTCTTTTGATCAATGGCTTGATAATTTATAAAAAGATAAGTTTCAAATTTTTACATTTTTAAATAATTGTTTTACCATGATTTAAAATAGTGCTATATAGTAGAAAATCCCTGCCTGACTGATGCTGAGGCAGGCAGGGATTTTCTAACGGATCGTCCGGGTTTAAAAAAGATTGTCCATAATTAATGACTAAAAAACAAAAACATTATGAATAACAAAAGGATATTTAACATTACAATTACTATTATTTCATTTTTGCTTGGGGCTTTCTTCATATATAAAGGCATCACCAAACATTGGTTAAAGCCCTGCAAAACATTCGGACCAGAAAGCACTATACCTCTACCCTATCAGCAAGTTATAACACATCTCTGTCAATCCGGATTTTTAAAAATGGTATCTGTCTTTCAAATATTAAGTGGTATTTTATTATTTATTCCCAAAACTAGACTTATAGGAGCTGTTATGCTTTTGCCAGTCATATTTAATATATTTTTTATTCACTTTTTCCTTGACAATAGGCCAAAGGAATTGGTAGAAAGTGGTATTCCCATGCTTATGAATATCATAATATTATGGAATTATAAAGGCAAATGGACTAAATTATTTTGACAACAAAATTACAAATAATAAGCCCATCCCATCGGTATAATATTCATAAAAAACTTATGGATGCGTCATCAGATTAAAAAAAGAGTCAAAAATCACCTAACACCAGTAAATAAAGTCTGAGCATTTCGCTGCCGCACATCGTACTTTAAGAATTCTAATGCATTGGATTTTACACCAATAAAAAAGCTATAAACTCCATTTTGAGGCGCCCAAGTGAAATTCATTTGCCAACAGTGTAGTTCTCTAGCAAAAGAAAGGAAGGGATATATTAAAGATTGGCTCTTTAGGTCATAAGCAATGTTACCAATATTGATATTCCAGTTATTAGTCAAAGGAATGCTGCCTGAGATATTGATAGAATGGCTAGTTACCAAAAATGTGTCTTTTTGATTTTGTTGTCTTATCTCAAAATTCCATGCATGGGCTATTCTAAAATTAGCGAACCAATCTGCCAATGCAATTTCTTTCTTATCTTTACTATCAGTATTCAGATTAGAACGGTTTTGATTATTAATACCTCTTTGACCTATATTGGTTCCACTATCTTTTGGATCATTATCCTTTTTTTCTTTACCTGAAAATACTTGGATAATTTGAGCCACACTTAGCCCTGTGGAAAATTGCCCCCTAAAGTTAAGAAACTCAGGTAATACCCTACCAGATTGCCATACAGAAGTCTGTGTACGTCTATTGTTCTCATCCATAATATAAGGCGACAATGATGCATTAAAGTTAAAATTGGTCAATTTTTTCAAAACAGTCGTGTTTCCCGAAATATTGATATTAGAAAATCTAAATGAATCCGCTACAACGTTATAACCGCCATTAAGGGATATATTGTCAAAGAGTCTGACTACTTTTTCTATACTATCCTTTTTAGACCAATACTTAGCTTCAAAAACATTAGTGATACCATATGTAATGCCTGCTTGTCTTTCACTACCTGTGAGTGTACCAAATGGACTGTTAGTAAAAATATTATAGGGTCTCGGATCGTTAAATTCAGGTCGAAAATCCGTATCAACAAATGACTCGTATCTCTCTTTATTGCCAGGTCGATAAACAAAATTCAAATTGGGTTTGGCCACATGTCTGATTCCTCTTATAAAGCCTTTTTTAAACTCTCTCTTACCAAATATCTGGGTATTCAGAGACACTGATGCATTAAAATCTCTGTGGGCAAATAGTCCCTTTCTAAAAGCATTTTCGGGATTTCCAAATCCTAATGTATCTACTAAAAGTCTCCCAGAAGTGGAATCAAAAAGTAAAGTATCTAATTGAATATTTTCTAAGAGAAGTCTCTGTTCATAACTTTTGGTCAGCCATGTCTCTTGATAACTCATACTAGGCGAAACATTAATATATTTGAGAAGTCTAAAATTGGTACTTAAATTTCCTTTATGCTGCAGACCAGTTTGCATATCCCGCAGTGTCTCTATAGTAAATAATGTCGTATCAGTTGTTTTTACAAAGTTTTTAAACTCTGAACTATATCCGACGGCTATCCTATCAGACCATACTTCCTTAGTACTATTTTTCTTTTTAAATGGAAAAATGGTATTCATTCTGAGGGACATATTAGGAAGTGTGATATCCATAACTCGCGTCTGAGTATTTTGACTATGTCTAAATTCAGCTGCAAACCTAAATGGGGTGCCTGGCATTTCGTGGGCAAAAGTAAATCCAGAGCTATATTGATTTGTCAAAGCAGCTGCAGGGTTTTCAAAAACTCTTTGGTCGTATCTATTGGTTTGTAAATTGATATTACCCCCTATAGTCCTATAAGGGTGAGCTTTAGGGTCTTGGGTATGTCTTATGTTAATACTGAAAGACTTGGCAGACAGTCTTGTCCCATCTCTATCATTTTCATTTATGGTATTAGCATATCCCAAGAGTATATTTCCATTATATCCATACCTCTTTTTATAATTGGCGCTAGTACGGATACCATGCGATCCCCTAGTATATATATCTCCAGTAAACTTCAAATCTAAATAATTATTGACGGGCCAATAATATCCGATATCTCTGAATCCCAAACCGAGCTGGTCGTTATATTCATAATTGGATGGAAATATAATACCCGAAGACTTACCTGATGCTAATGGGAAAAAACCAAAAGGCAAAAATAAAGGCGTAGGCACATTGGCTATTTCCAATTGGGCAATGCTCATCACGGCCACTTTATTAGGTACAAATTTTAGTTTATCCGCTCGTATACCATAGTGAGGTGGGTAGTGATCACAAGTAGTAATAATTGCGTTTTTATTAAACGCCTGGTCGTCTATTTTTTGGCCCAAACTATCCACGCCTCCAAAAACATATTTCGTTTGACTTCCAACCAAATTGAATTCACCTTGCTTAGTGACAGCAGTATTGACAAATCCTTTTTTGGTTTTGAAATTATAAGCCATCTCCTTATAAGTAAAAGTATTTTCACCATCTGAAAAAGTCGGTTTGGGCTCATCTTGATACAATGTATCTAATTTTTCATACCCCTTTAGGTAATTATTAGCAAAATCTATGGTCATATAATTAGCCGTCACTTTCAAGATATCATAATCTATAATAGCCCCACCATAGAGGTGAATCACTTTATTTTCTAAATCTACAAATGATGAATCTCTGGCTTCATATGTAACTTCGTCATCCAATGCATCATTAGATACTATGTAAGTATCTCTGACTTCTGCCGTATCTAATTTTATCGCGACCAGTGAAGTGGAATCGTTTTGGACTAAAGAAAATAAAGTATCGACTTGACGTCTATCTAGACTTAAAGAATCTGAACTCATAGGTAGCTCATTTGAATTTATTAATAAGGAATCCGCCCCTTTGTTTTGACCAAAAACAAAAGAAGAAATACATATTAAAAATAAAAATACTATGTAATTAAAACTTTTCAAGTAGATTATGTACTATATATTGTAAAAATGCATTATATTTGCCCCTTTAAAAACGCAAAAATACGATAATGGTCTCAAATATTATTAAAATTCAGCAAATTAAGTTGTTACTCACCGTTTTAGTAACGATGTTTAGTCTTAGTATGACGCATTTATTGTCAGCTAATGGTGTTAAACTTTTATTAAATAATGATATCCTCGAAAATGTAGTACAAAAAATAGACGATGATATATCTGCTATTAACACAGACAAAGAGATACCTAAAAAGAAATTCACCATCGTCATTGATGCAGGACATGGGGGACATGATTCTGGTGCTGTTGGAAAAAACTCTGTTGAAAAAGATTTAGTCCTAAAAATGGCTAAAAAAACCCGTGATAAACTAAAGAAACAATATCCAGAATTTGAAGTACTTTTGACAAGAGATACTGATGATTTTATTCCTTTGTTCACTAGGGTCCAATACGCCAATGATGAGAAAGCCGATTTATTTATTTCTATTCATTGCAACCATATATCTTCTCTGAAGACACGTGGCACAGAGACTTACGTGATGGGATTACACCGAGCTGCAGAAAATTTAGAAGTAGCCAAAAGAGAAAATTCATCTATCCTCTTAGAAAAAAATTATGAAAACAATTATGACGGGTTTGATCCTAATTCACCTGAGGGACACATAATACTATCTATGTACCAAAATAATTATCTGGACAAGAGTATAGAGATAGCTGCAGCGATAGAAAACGAGTTTTCTCAGAGACATTTGAGCAAGAGTCGTGGTGTGAAGCAAGCTGGTTTTGCGGTTTTGCGCAGAGCTAGTATGCCGGCTGTTCTAGTTGAAGCTGGATTTTTGAGTAATGATATTGACGAAGCTTATCTTCTATCGAATGAGGGCCAAGATGCCATAGCAGAGTCTCTTGTCAAAGCCATAAGCACTTACTATACTAACAATGTAGGCACACCCACAGAAGTGGCCACTACGACTTATAAAAACGCAAATACACCTGTAAGTGAAGACATCCAAATATCTAACTATTACCGTGTTCAGATAGCTGCATTAAGAAGTGAATCAATAGATATGAACTCCCCTGAAGTAAAAAAAATAGGCACGATGGTGTGGCAAAAAAGCGGTGACTTTTTCAAGTGTCAAGTAGGTGATTTTCTATCCAGAGAATCAGCAGAAATAGCAAGAGAAAAGCTCAGAGGACTAGGCTATACCGGAGCTTTTATTGTAGAGGTAAAGTAGAGCCTTGGGTTTCTTTAGAAAAAAGGACGATATTTGAAAATTACAAATGTCGTCCTTTTTTTTTTATTATTTCTTACCATAACTTTATCCCGAATTACTTTAGAACTTCGCCATGAGCAGCTAAATTATAATTCCCTATCCGTAAGATACTTAACCCACAGATAAAAATATAATGTAGCCATTTATATCAAAATTTTAATGAACAATCTAGGTCAAATAAAAATTTTTTATTCAATTGTATAAAATTTTTCAAAATATTTATATATTTGCGTTTATAAATATCGATTAAAAAAAGTTAAATAGTTTAGCTTGCTATTTTTCGAAGTCAGTAATAACTAATGTTTTTATATTATTTTCTCATTTTTTTAAAAAAATCAAAACTTATGGAAGGTATCATTTTAACAATTATTTTAGGAGCAGTGGCGGGATGGCTTGGTAGCAAAATTTACTCAGGAAGAGGCTTGGGACTAATAGGTAACATTATTGTGGGCATAATCGGAGGTTTTTTAGGCTATTGGGGACTTGGTAAATTGGGCATAAATTTGGGTTCCGGCTACGTTGGCTATATACTTACGGCAGCTGTTGGTGCGATTGCCTTATTATTTATTATCAATTTGGTATCCAATAAAAGGTAATATTTACTGTTTTACATAGATTTAATGATATGGAAATTTAGAGAAACCTCTCAATTCTATCTATTTCATGAGGTTATCATATACACATTTTGGTACATGATTCATCTAAGCTTTTATTTTTTTAAAATTCAATGAAGGCATACATATAAGATGATGAGAACAATTTGTTGCCTAACCAAAGTATTTTATGTTGTAATATAATTCGGGTTTAAAGAAAGGATATATTGTTTTAGCTATTAATCATTTAGCATCAATTTGTGATTGTCTATTAATATTTTCCCGTTGCTTGAAGTCTAAGAATGGGGTATCTGAATGCGGTTTTTAAAATAGTTTTAAGCCCAAAAGGCAAGTAATTAAAGGGAGCAATTTTGATGATAATTTAAGTTTTATGTAATAACAAATAAAACCTTTTCGTTTAGATTCAGTTTTGTTGTCATATATAATTATAATTAATGTCACGAGAATTTAAAATTGGACTACTAACTTTTTTGGTTTTGATAAGTATGATTTGGGGTTATACTTTCTTAAAAGGAAGAAATCTACTCACACGAGCTGTAGAATTGTATTCAACTTACCCTGATGTTACAGACCTAAATGTGTCATCACCCGTTTTAGTCAACGGGTACAAAGTAGGTACGGTTACAAAAATTAAACTAAACAGTCAGGACGTCAAAAAGATGGATGTCTTCTACCTTATAGACGGTAATTACAAAATACCCAAAAATGCCGTTGCGGTGCTCAAAAGCTTAGGTTTTGTTTCCGGCAAAGGTATATTTTTACAGTTTGAGAAAGAATGTAATGGCAGTGATTGCGCTGTAAAAGGTGACAAATTAGAAGGGACTAATGTAGGCTTGCTGGGCGCTATGCTGGGTGAAATCGAAGTGTCGGAGTATAGTACAGAATTTACTGAATCACTGAGAGCGGTGATAGCTAATATTGGTGGGCCTAATGAACCGGGTTCTCTCAATGAAACTGTCCGACAATTGGAAATTATTACTAAGAATGTAGCGAATTTGACTAAACATACTGATGAAGTCATCTTAGCATCTGCCAATAATCTCAATGCAACGCTCTCAAATGTAAATATTTTATCTAATACATTGGCCAAAAGTAGCAAAAATATAGAGAACATGTTGGTTCAAATGGACAAGTTTACAGCCAATCTTTCTAAATCAGATATTCAAGGAACGGTCTCTAATCTCAATGAAACTTTAACTGATACGAAATCCACATTTACGGAATTTAAAACTACCCTTAATTCTGCCAATAAGTCATTAGATGCGCTTTCACTGACATTAGGCAATATGAATAGTGGGGACGGAACAATGGCTAAATTGATGAATGATAAGAAACTTTATGATAATCTGGATTTGACCACAAAAAATCTAAGCTTATTACTTCAAGATTTGCGCTTAAACCCTAAAAGGTATGCTCATTTTTCAGTTTTTGGTAAAAGACAAAAAGAATATGAGCTACCTGATAGTGATCCAGCTGATGTCAAAAAGATTGACTAACTTATTTTTGAAATATCATGAGTAAAGACACCGTGCGAAAAAGATTTTTAAATCCATGGCTGTTCAAATTATGGATGTGGCGTAGATTACCTTCAGTAGGTTTTTGGGGCATTAAAGTTGTCGATATTGATGATAATAAATGTATAATAAGGTTACCGTTTTCTTGGTTTACTCAAAATCCATTTAACTCTATATATTTTGCAGCATTAAATGGAGCTGCAGAATTATCTACAGGATTACTATGCCAATATCTTCTATCAGATTTGGGCAGTTTTTCAATGTTAGTTACAGGATTCAAGGCTGAATTTTATAAGAAAAGTACCACTCCTATTTTTTTCACATGTGACCAAGGAGCCGAGTTGAAATATGTACTTCAAAACCTCAAATCCAAAGGGGACACTACCACTCTGGTCATGATATCAGAGGGTCATAACGTGGATGGACAAAAGGTGGCCCAAATGGAAATCACCTGGTCATTTAAAAAAAAATAAATTAATCTATTTCTTTTACCCACACACTTTTTCTTTTTACATCAATGTATCTAGAGAATCTACTTTTTGTAGTTGCATTATAACCTTTTACACTTATAAAAAAATTAATTAGGGTGTAATTATCAAAAAAGATTTTTTTTTAAAAAAAAATTTTTCGATTTTAGTATTAATTAAAAATTAATTTTACATTTGTCGTGTATTTTATTTTTTAACTAACAAACCTTTGATAATGAAAAACCTTTTACTTTCATTTTTTATCCTTTTTACAACCTTAAGTACCGGATATTCTCAGATGTCCAATGGAACTATTTGTCCAGATTTTACTGGAACAGATCTGAATGGCGAAGTGCATAACTTATACTCCTACTTGGACCAAGGTATAAGTGTCGTGGTCACTATCTCAGCAACTTGGTGTGGACCATGCTGGAGCTACCACAACAGTGGCGCCAAATCTAACCTTTACAATACTTATGGCCCTCCGGGGACAGGAGATGTTCAAGTACTCTTTATAGAGGGTGATCCTGCTACAAATTTAGCATGCCTTTACGGCCCTGCTGGATGTAACAATAATACACAAGGCAATTGGGTTTCAGGTACACCCTATCCTATCATTCACGATGAAGGACCTAATATCAGAAATACATTAACAATTAGTGGCTACCCTACTGTATATATGATATCTGCAGGCAACGGAAGAGCGTACAGAAATGGTGTAGGTGGGGTGTCATTCCAAAGGCTAGTGGACTGGACGATTGGCTCATTCAAAATGGAGGCGGATGCCACCGTAACTGATGCCATTTGTGGTAGTGATGGAGAAATCGCACTCACTGTTACAGCTGGTTTTGGCAATAAAACTTATCAATGGAGCAATGGACAGAGTTCAGCTACAGCTACCAACTTAGACCCAGGCGCTTATTTTTGTACTATTACAGATGCTAATAATTATAGTATAGAAGTAGGTCCCTATTTTGTAGGCGGTATAAGTGGTAGTATCGTAGCCAATGTGGTCGCTGATGCTCAACCATCATGTGCAGGATTTTCAGATGGTTATGTGACCATGAATGCAGCACTAGGTAATGGAGGCTTTACTTATCTGTGGGATGATGGTCAGACATCAGCTACTAAATCCAATATAGGGGCTGGAGAACATTATATTACAATAACTGACATGATGGGATGTACTTTAGAAACTTTTGCTGTACTATCAGAACCACTTCCTATAAGTGCTTCAGCTACTGCGCCCCAAATACCATGTACTGAAGATAGTGGAACTATTACTATCACAGCATTTGGTGGTGTCGGTAGTTTCCTATATGACCTAGGTGGTGCACAACAGACTTCTAATGTGTTTGATGATGTTGATGCAGGTGATTATGTATACACTGTCGTTGATGCTAATAATTGTGTGTTGAGTCAAAATATATCTTTAACTGAAGAAGATAGACCTGACGCGTTGACATCTACGAATGACACGATAACTTGTGTTCTGAGCCAAGCATTAGTTTCTGGTACAGGATCATCTGAGGGTAGTAACTATACCTATCAGTGGACTACCCAAAATGGAACTATAGTATCCGGAGCTAATGATATAAATGCTACTGTGAGTGCAGCTGGTAGTTACACTTTAGCTGTAACATATACACCTAACGGATGTCAATCAAGTTCTACTATAGAGGTATTATCAGACACTGCTTTACCTGAGATCTCAACTACTGGTGGGGAAATAGACTGTAATAATTCCCAAGCTCTCATCTGTGCCACTGTGGCAGATGGACTTTCAGTAGAATGGACAATAAATGGCAGTACGAGCAATGATGCATGCGTAAACGTGACTTCTCCTGGAAATTATGTGGCCATGACTACCGGAGCTAACGGATGTACCGCTACATCAACAGCTATAGTAACTGCTTCATCAGATTTACCTGTCATTGAAATTGCTCAACCAGGTTCTATTGATTGTAATGTAGATGAAATCACTCTAAACGGACAGGTGACCGGAGGCAGTAACTTTACTTACAATTGGTCAACTAATAATGGAAATATATTAAGTGGAGAAACCTCACTTAACCCTATAGTCAATGAAGCTGGAAGCTATATGCTAACTGTAGTGAATGAAGATAATGGTTGTACTGCAACTTCAACTGTTTTAGTCAATTTAGACACTGACGGACCAGAACTTAATGTGCAAAGTGCAGCAATAGACTGTACCAACGAGCCCGTTACAATTGCTGTAGTAGTGTCAGAAGATGGCCAATATGAGTATAGCTGGAGTACCTCAAACGGTAATATTTTAGATGGTGCCAACAGTGCTAATCCTACGGTAAACGAAACTGGGGAATATGAAGTAGTCGTTACTAATTTAGAAAACGGATGTCAATCAGTGAGTAGTGTAACTGTCACAGAAGATTTTAATACACCAAATCCTGACTTTAGTTTTAACGTTGTTGATAACACTTTCAATGGACAAGCCAGTACTGATGACGACAATAGTACTTTCCTTTGGGACTTCGGAAATGGTACTACAAGTACAGAGGCCAATCCAGCAATTGAATTAGAATTAGGAAAATATAACGTTTGCCTTACTGTAACAAATGAATGTGGATCAGAAAGAAAATGTCAAGAAGTCATTATAGAAGGGTCATCAGCTGATGATACTAAGTACATCAAACAGTTTACTATCTATCCTAACCCAGCTAAAGAGTCTATAAATCTCAATATAGATTTAATTCATAATGTGCCAGTAAAGGCTACTTTGATGACTATTAATGGTGTTCAAGTCATCTCAAAAACTTATCAAGGAAGTATTAATGATATTTGGAATGTTGAAGGTATTCCATCTGGAACGTATTCAATTAGCATTGAAGGCGAATCATTTTTGATCTCAAGATCAATAATCATAGTTGATTAATAATATACTTATTATATATTAATTATTTTACATATAAGAGGATGTATAACACACAGTTGTACATCCTCTTTTTTTTAATTTTTCCATTGGTTTCTATCACAGAGTTCATTTGACTCAGAATTTAAAATCACTAAAAAAAACTGATGTATTATAGAAATGCTATTAAACCCGCATTATGCATTAGAAAATCCCTGCCTGCCGATTAAACGTCAGTCAGGCA
>DAIPYV010000004.1:0-38518 GCA_036782555.1 Saprospiraceae bacterium | reverse complement strand
AAAGTGCTTTTGTGACATACAGAAGATAAATAGGCGAAGCTTCTGATTTGCAGCATTTTAGTTTCGGAATAACTGCCTTCATTTCATTTGGCAGTCAGGCCTGCCTGACTGACGTTTAATCGGCAGACAGGGATTTTCTAATGCATAATGCGGGTTTAAGTAGAGCAAGAGGAATATATCATTGGGTGCAATAATCAACTCTCAGAAGTCAACCTATTTTAGGCACCTGCAAAAATGAAACTAAAAACCATAAAGATATGTATTAACACATTAGACTCGTTTTTAAACTTTATTTATTGTCAGATTTGTAAAACCATTTTTAAAACATATCTTATATGCACCTATCTTTCCAAAAAGCATTTTATGTCATAGCTACAGTTATAGGCTTATTTGCTATTTTAATTTTGGCAAAATCAGTACTTATTCCTATTGCATTTGCCTTTTTAATAGCGTTTATTCTTTTTCCTTTAGCCCGAAAAATTGAGTCTTGGGGTGCCAATGAAATCATGTCGGCTTTTGTATCTATATTAGGTTTATTCCTGATAGTAGGAGTAGCCATATTTATTTTCTCAGATCAAATCATCCAACTTTCAGAAAACCTAACTGATTTTAAAGTTAAAATTGTCAATGTTTTTACAGAAACTACATTATTCTTTAATAAAAATTTTGAGTTTTTACCAAAACTGGAAAAAGGTGAGCTATTGGATAAGATAATAAACTGGTTAAACGAGTCGGCTGGTGCATTGTTGAGTCAAACATTCAGCAGCACAGCTAATATCATTTTCGGTTTGTTAACTTCAATCATATTCACTTTCCTAATACTAATTTATAGAAAAGGTCTAGTCAGAGCTTTGATTAGCTTTTATCCTCAAGAACATAGAGAAAAGGCCTTTAAAATGTTTAAATCTGTACAGGAGGTAGGACAGAAATACCTTTTTGGAATGATGATCATCGTTCTGATTTTGGGATTTGTAAATAGTGTAGGGCTTTGGATTATTGGCCTTGACAACCCCTTTCTTTTTGGTTTTTTGGCAGCTGGCTTAGCCCTTATTCCATATGCTGGTACCTTTTTGGGCTCATCTATTCCTGTATTATATGCCTTAATATCCTATGATTCGATTTGGATGCCAATAAGCATAGCTCTCTTCTTCTGGCTCGTTCAGCTTATTGAAAGTAATTATCTTACCCCAAAAATTGTGGGGGGAAATCTAAAAATTAACGCTTTCACCTCTATCATTAGCATCATCATAGGTGCTTCGATTTGGGGTATAGCCGGTATGATTTTATTTTTACCTTTTGCAGCTATGTTAAAAACAGTTTGTGAACAATATATAGAACTTAAACCTTTTGCATTATTGATAGGTGAGCAAAATTATAATACGAAGGAGGTCAATAACAATTTTATTGATAAATTTTTTAAAAAGATAAAAGCTGGGTTTTCTAAGTTTTATGCTGACTTGATAAAATGAATATAAATATATAACAAAAATTTAAAAATTAGATTAAATCTTTTAGTTAATACAATAAGTAATACACTTAGCATTTGATCTAATCCAGTTTTAAAAATACTCAATTTGGGTCTTTCATTCTTTGCCATCTTGAATAATTCGGGTTTTTCTTTCAATATAATTTTACCTGCATTGATGACACTTAAATAGCCTAATGTTAGTAAGCCAATCAAAATTTCCAGTCTTTTGGTTTTTGTTACATGGGTATCTTCAATATTAAATCCGTTCGACTTAAAGTTTTTAAGCATCACTTCTATATACCACCTTTTTGAATATTCTTCAATTACTTTTGTCTTTGATGTAAATGATGCAATTATCAAATTTTCTAATTTATTATTATCATTACGATATTGAAATCCGTGTATAAAAATTTGTACACCATCTAGCCAATATTGCTTTTTGTCGCTTTGACAACCTTTGCGTGTATTGCTTTTGATAACATTACTTACCTTGAGTCTCTTTCTATATCGGGTCACATACATGTTGTCTTAGAGCCTGATTATTACACCTATACTTTTGTATTTCAAATACTTAAACTATGATACTCTAATAAACTCTCTATCACCAATCATCCCTTTAATCTTAAGTGAATTGGGTATTGATAAAAGTTCATCAATTAACTCAATTATTTCGGTCTGAGAGCTACTACTAAGTTTATCTAACTACGTCCATATTAAAGGTATGTAATAATTATCGCTCACTACAGTTATACAATTATTTTAATATTGGCTTTGTCTAATTTCCAATTTGTACGGTAAAAATCCAAAATTAGGAGGTTCATACAGAAATTCTTTGTAAAATTGTTACTTATGCTCCGAACCTTCGTAAATTATGTTCTAATTAAATATAAATCAAACATTTAAAAATCGTTCTTTGTATTTATATAATGAGCTAAAAAATCTGTATAAAACATGTTCTTATCGAATAATTCCGATAAGAACAAAATTTAAAATATTGCCTATAATTTCGTAAAAAATACAAATATTCAAAATTTTATATCTAATTATTATCTAATAACAAACTAATTACTATATTTGCTCCAAAATCGTACCCCATGCAGTCTTTTATACAAATCAAAGCGTTTTTGATAGTCGGGACAATCCTCTTATTTTACTTCAAAGAAGGATTTAGTCAAGTCCTTACTGATAGCTATCAAATTACCGTAGGAGGAATGGTCAACCTCAATCACAACACCAGTGGTCACGCTTTCAAAAATAATTTTTCCTCGATAAAGGCTTATATAGGCTTCAATGGTAGCCATACTTTGGCGCTGAATAAAACTAGCGAAGTCAATCGCGGGCTTCTTAACTACGGGATATCACTGACCTTATACAATCGATCAATTGGCAATAGTCTTAATATCCTTTTTCAAGACAATCAGATCGACCTCACCACCTCTATTACTATGGGCTTGTTACAACACCCTAACCTCCCATACATGAAACAATTACAGACCATCAATAATTCTCCTTTTTATAATCTCAGGCATAATGCCAGAAGCGGTATGTTTATATCCACTAATTTCATCCTCAATAATAATCGTCGTCACCAAACCGTAGGATCCATTACTTTTACCACAGAACAGATTTCATTTAATTATTATAATGATGGAGGTCCTCTCATTGGGAAAGGACCAAAATTTAAAAAGAAAAACATCCTTAGTTATCTCTTGCTACCTTTGCATTTGGTAAGCGGACTCGGTGACGGTTTTGATCGCTGGTGGACAGGTGGGGGTGCTGTCTACTACCACACTAAAGAAGAATTCAATCGTTTAGAAGTGACATTTGATCAGTTTACAGGCTACCATCAGCTCGCTTTCGAGCTGAGTACAATCTTTGGCTCAGATGTACAAGACTATGACCTCTTCCAAGACATGCATCAGGACACAGTCAGAAACAAACTGAATATGCGGCATAGCAAAGCAAATCCGCTGAATTACAACTCCTCAGCTTATGGTGTAAAATATTATTTTGACCGCGATCTAGCTGCGAATTTTGGAATAATTGGTTCTTTACGTGATCAGAAAAATGAAAGATTCTACGCTATCCAGGATATCATTCATGTTATAAAACGCGACCCCATTCACCCCAATACAGATATTAATAGAATCTTTTATGGTGTCACTTATAATAAATCTATCCATGACAAATAAATTGTACTTACTTCTCTTCATTCTGTTAAATAGTAGTTGTGCCGTCAACTATTTCATTCACAACATACCCAACGATGTAGCTCAAATTATAGAACCACAGGTATACCATTATTTTCCCGAAGGATTTCCCACTGAATATGAAAATTACCAAATAGAAATGCAATCCCTATTCTATTACAAAAATAATGTACGGGAAGATGTATTGATGACTAAAAATAGCCAACTTATCGAAAACATACAATTCTTTCCACAAACTGATGGAAATCGACCAGATAAATTTCAACGATTCGAAATATGGATTGCGAAGCGAAATCACTCGAGCAATCCATCGAAATTCGATCGAGGCGAAAATGCTATTATGATAAGTTACAAAGGAAAAAACACGATTAATGGTGAAATGTACGAACTAGTCAAAGTATATATGGGTAAAATTGATACCATAGAAGCCGTTATAAAAAATAAAGACTCGACTTTAGTATTTTTCAAACCAGAACTATTATTAGCCTATACAGGCAAATGCTATAAAGTTAAAAGAAAAATCAGTAAGAAAGAGCTGAATATGGAAGCATTTATAGACTTTGTAAGCAAAGAAACTCTACCTTATTATTTAAAAAATACAGCCGTGATTGAATTTAGAGCCCTTGTGGACAAAAATCATAATGCCATCGGTGGAGAAAAAGATATGATCTTTGATATGAGTCAGATTTATGGCGAACCTATATGGCTTATTAAAAAATAATTTTTTATTCATTATGATATGGGATTCACAGAACAAAAACCAAAATACACAAAACCTGACATGAATGGGACAAAACGCTTTAAAGAATTTATCAAATATATTCTTAATAGAGATGATGTTAAATATTGTGGTTCAGATATTGGACATGGTATAATGATTGCATTACGCAGTATCTGGAAACATGGAATAATAATATTACTTCTTGTCCTGCCTACATTATTATTAGTAAGTCTTCCTCAAGGTACTGACTTGATTTTAAATATGATTGCGGATAGTGGTGCCAGTGTTATTACAAATATACTCAGGGTGTTATGGTTCTTGTTAACTCTGGTATTTTCTACATATGCAATATGGGCTATTCCACGTTTTTATCAGACTTATGAAGTTAGAAATAAAGATAAATGTTTTGAAAAATCAACATCAAGTACCTTCCTTAGAGTATTAGGGTCTATTCCATTTATTATTTATGGATTATCATTTTTCTTAGTAACAGAGAGGTGTGAAATACACTGGTTTTTATATTGGTTTCTTATCATTGGATTAGCCATAGCAATTTTCATGTTTTGTCTTCACTTACACTACAATTCATATCGATCGACCATAATTGGTTTAATTGGAATAATTACGGCAATTATTACCGCTATTGTGCCAGGTTGGTTATTTAATAAAGAGGTTCTCAAATTGCATGAATTAGGCGTACTTCTTTTGGGCAATGGAATGTTACTTCTATCAGGACTTACTTATGTCGCCCTTGTTAAATGGGAAACAAAACTAAAAGAAATTAAAGAAAAAAAAGATCTTAGTTTCGAAAGAATATTAAGAAATAAAGGAGACAAAGTTTATAGCATAACATTTTTTCTTTCTGTTATTATCATGGTACTATTTTCATTCGTTTCAGACATGACGTATGTGACAACAATTTCGCTGCTTACCCTAGTCATGGGGAGCCTAATCCTGTGGTTTAATTATATATCCTATTGCTATAAAAGATTAGAAGGTGGAAAACAATTAGGTGTATTTGCCATTCTTACCCTTATCATTATTTTTGTGCATAGTCCTGAAAGTAAGCCACATAGGATTTATTTAGTAGAAGAAACAAGCAGACGAGAATCTCTTGAGAACTATATGGAGCAATGGTTTGAAAAACGTAAGGAATTGGTTAATGATAATAGCAATACGAAATACCCGATTTATCTGATAGCAGGTGAAGGCGGTGGCAGCCGTGCTGGACTCTGGTACTCCAATTTTATGATCAAAATGGACCATTGGACAAATGGTCAATTTTCAAAGAACACCTTTGCAACTTCAACTGTATCTGGAAGTTCAGTAGGAGCTTCATTATTGGCAAAAGCATACAGAGCTGCACATGATTTGGGAGCGGATAGACAGGATCTACTAATTGATACGGTAGCTATCAATTTTTTCTCGCACAACTTTTTAAGTGGTTCGATTTTTGATTTATTCTTTTTGGACTTTGTACGTCGTTTTCAATGGTTTCCAACACGTAGTGGACGAAACCTGCGACTTCAAAAAGAAGAAAATGCAGCTTACTTCAATGCCATGAATCATAAAAAGCCAGAGTTAATCGATATGGCACGTCCCATACGTGGTTGGAATAAAGAGTATGAAATGATCAACGGTAAACAAGTACGAAATTACCATTTTTTACCATTAACTAGCATCTGGAAGGAACAAGACGATAAATTTATTACGGATATTCCACTAATTTTTTTCAATACCACGCATATGCCGACTGGTCAGCCACGAGTGCTTTCACCAGTTTCTTTTGATTTTAATGAATTCACGGATAGTCTGGATCTCATAAGTATGTTTCACAAAAAAAGCTGCTGTTTAGACAGTTATAAGCATAATTTACGACATGAAACATGCAACAGAAGTATTGAGCGACAACCAAATAACTCAATAGCCAATATCTGGAATAAAATCAATAGACACGAAAATCATTGTGTAAAGGGGAAAACAATAGCACTTGGTACAGCTAACAATATTAGCGAAAATTTCCCATTCTTCTCGGCCTATACATATGTAGATAATATTGGTCATTGTATGGATGCTGGAGGTTTCGATAATAGTGGGGCCTACACTTTAAAGTTGATTTATGAGACTCTTTTTAAATTCTTAAAATCAAAAAACGATAACTCCATAAATTATATTGAACGCTTTCCAATCGTTGTCATTTATATAAGTAATGGTAATGAAGAGGACCCAGAAACGATCGAAAAGCGTAAAGGATCAAAAATCCAACTTTTGGCCTTGGCAGGCCAAGTCGGTAATCAACCATTCGAGGCCATCGAACCATTGGCTTTACACGACTTAAAAAAGGCTGTGGCCTTAAATGGATCAGAATTTATAGAGGCTTCCTACAAGTCTTTGAAGAAAAGATATTCCTGTCCCATTGATTGCTTAGAAAATAAGCAACGTAAATTCCCAACAGCAAGAAGCTTAACAACTCAAAATGTCAACTCTTTAATTTCTTACAGTAGTCAAGTTGCAGAAAATGTATGCGATTACCTAAGCAGTAAAAATTTATTACTTAAGTAAAATCCTAAACATAACACCATACCCTTACTCCTTATTAGCTAATTGGCCACATGCGGCATCTATATCTTTACCTCTACTCCTGCGGACAGTTACTGTAATGTTTTGTTTTTTGAGAACTTGAGCAAAATTATTGATAGCTTGGTCATCTGCCTTTCTGAATGAGACACCATCTATAGAATTATACTCTATGATATTGACTTTGACAGGAAAGGCTTTACAGAGCTTAGCGAGTTTATGGGCGTCTTCTATTGAGTCATTAAAATTTTGAAAAGCTATGTATTCATAACTGATTTTATTACCCGTTTTTTGATAAAAATAAGCCAATGCCTCCATGAGTACCGACAAATTATTTTGTTCATTGATGGGCATGATTTCATTTCTTTTGATATCATCCGCTGCATGAAGAGACAAAGCCAAATTAAATCTGACCTCATCATCTGCTAGTTTTTTTATCATTTTGGCTATGCCAGCCGTACTCACAGTAATCCTTGATGGTGAGATATTAAGTCCCTCTGGTTGTGTGAGTAAGGCCACACTTTCGAGTGTACTTTTATAAGCTAAAAGTGGCTCGCCCATACCCATATAGACCACATTGGTCAAGGGATGATGAAAAGTTTCTATACACTGGTCATTGACATAGACATATTGATCATATATCTCTCCAGCGTCAAGATTGCGCTCTCTTTTCATCTGTCCCGTCGCACAAAATTTACAGGTCAGACTACACCCTACCTGCGTAGAAACACACACTGTAAAGCGCTTGTCATCAGGGACAGGTATCAAGACTGACTCAATCTTATAACCATCATGTAGCGTAAATCTATTTTTAATAGTCCCATCGTTGCTTCGTTGTACTTTGTCATAAAGTAAAGCATTGATGGTGAAATTATCATTAAGAAATTGACGTAAATCCTTAGGTAAATTTGTCATTTCATCAAAAGAACGTGCAGCTTTTTGCCAAAGCCAAGAATATATTTGTTTGGCTCTAAATGCAGGTTGACCTAAGTCTTTGATCACCTCAGTAAGCTCAGGAAGTGACAATTTTCTAATATCCTTTTTAATCTGTGTCAATGGACAATATTTTTTTTTATGCTGTTAACTAAATAAGAAACTGATATCTTCAACGGTAAGCGTCTTGAAGAAAGCGTTGTCCTCCTGTACTATTTCGCGGGAAAGAGTCATTTTTTTCTCTTGAAGTTTCATAATTTTCTCTTCGACAGTATCCTTACATATCATTTTATAGGCAAAAATATTGTTCTTTTGACCTATTCTATGAGTCCTATCTATGGCCTGCTGTTCTACTGCGGGATTCCACCATGGGTCCACTAAATAAACATATTCTGCAGCTGTCAAGTTGAGACCCACCCCACCAGCTTTGAGAGAAATAAGGAAAACATGAATCGTATCTTCATTTTGGAATATATCGACTTGCTCCTGTCTGTTTTTAGCACTGGTACCTCCATCTAAGTAGCAATAAGGTATATTTCGTTCGTCTAGTTCTGTCCTAATCAATCCCAGCATTTCGGTAAACTGTGAAAAAACAAGCATCTTATGTTGTCCCATATTTTCATTAATTTCACGAAGCAATTCTTTAATTTTTACTCCAGGCTTCGGATTGAGTTCTGAATCTTTGATAAGTCTAGGGTCATCAGATATCTGCCTTAATCTGAGCAACCCTTCAAGAATATACATGCCTGATTTTTGCATTCCCTCTTTTTCAATTCTCTCCATCAAGGTATTTCGATAGAAATTTTTATATTCATCATATATAGCCTGCTGAGCTTTATCCATTTGACACCATAGTACAGTCTCTGTTTTTTCGGGCAAATCAGGAGCTACCTCCCTTTTGGTACGACGCAGCATAAAGGGTTTAATCATTTGTCTGAGTAGCGTGCTCACACCGGGATCTTCTCCTTTGTCTATCAGATTGGCAAACTCTCGTCTGAAAAAATCCTTATTGCCCAATAAACCTGGATTGATGAAATTAAACTGAGCAAAGATATCAAACGTATTGTTTTGAAGTGGTGTACCACTCAATATTAATCGATTTCTAGAATTGAGCAGTTGTACCGCTTTAGTCGTGATGGCATCTGGGTTTTTGATGGCTTGACTTTCGTCCAATATGACATATTCCCATTCGAATTTCATGAGTCGTTCAATATCATTTCTGATGATACCATAGCTTGTGATGATAATATCGTACTCACCAAAATCGCTTATATTGATATCTCGACCCTGTCCATAAAAAACGTGATATTTGAGATGTGGCGCAAATTTGTTGAGTTCAGCTTCCCAATTATACATCAATGAAGTCGGGCATACTATCAGGTTCGATGGGCTATCATATTTTTCTTTTATAAAGGCCAAAAATGTTATAGCTTGTAGCGTCTTGCCCAATCCCATATCATCCGCCAAACAGCCACCCCAAGATATCTCATCCAATATCTGTAACCACTTATATCCACTTTCTTGATACGGTCTTAATGTTGCTTTGATTTCTTTAGGTATGGGTCTTGTCTGAATATTTTCTATATCTAAAAGTTTGGCTTTTTTGTCAGCTATTTCTTTACGGATTTCTTCATCATCTATTTGGTCAAAAAGCAATTCTATGACGTTAAAGTGCTTTTTACTAATTTTGAGACCATCTGCCGTTTCCACCCCGAGCTTAAACATGTTCTGATATTGTGTCAGCCAGTCCTCCGGCAGCATACCAAAAGAGCCATCACCCAAAACCACAAAACTTTGTTTATTTATGATGGCGCGTCTTAAATCTCTAAATTTGAGTTTTTGGTCACCCCAGTGAATATCTATCTCTAAATCAAACCAGTCGATACCACTTGAGACATTCATTTCCCATTTTGGTTTGGCTGGATTGAATCTAATGTTTTTTAATTCACTGACGCCTACCATCTTGATGTCTTTTTCCTGTAGTTTTTGAGTCAAATGCACAAACCAGAGATTTTTCATGGCATCATCTATAGTGATTAAAAAATCATCTCGCATAGTCTGAACCTTAAACGAAGGATGCAGAGACTGCACAAACTCTACAAATTCTTTTTCGTACTCAGTATCTCTTAGGAGCAATTTACTGCCAGATTCATCAGATACAAAGTGCACATCAGAATTATTTTTACTCAAAACAAGCCCACCATAATCAAATTTGGGTGAAAGTGTCAGATATTTACTTTGAGATTCATTAAAATAAACCATTGGTGACATAGGTACCTTGTTTACGGTATCTACTATCTCCTTTGGCAGTTCTAACCCCCATTCATCAGCTAGCGGCAAAAGTAATTCTTTGGCCAAAACCGGTGTATTTTGCTTAGGAGTCTTGAGAAAACCTTTCGGCATTAAGTTTAATAGAGCTGTGTAGGGATTGGCTTTTATGAGATAAAGCTTATCCTCATCATAAATGAGTTGTCCCTGATAGATTTCAAAACTATCACCTTTGTCTAAAATGACTTGCTCCTCTGCATCCACAAATTGTACCCTTATGAAAACAAATTTGTCTGATATCTCCACTTTTATGTCTGGAAAAAGTACGTCCTTATAAAGTCTCACATCTATATAATCCGAGGTAAGTCTCTCGCTTTCAGATATTTTTATTTTAGCCTTAGAAAAAAGACACAAATCAGACCAGTTTCTTGATATCGCCTCATAAAAAAAATCTAAATAATTTTGTCTTATAGGCTGATAATATTGGTTTTGAAATATACTATATGATTGTGTATAATATCCAAATCCCAAACTTTCTTTAAAAACAGGAAAACTAAATTGAGCTAAATTTACATAGCGTTTTTCGCCCCAATTTTTTAATATATCAACATGTTCATCTTTATCGATAGAAAATTTCGTAATTTTTTCTAGAGTCCGCTTAGTATAAGTAATCTTAGCCAAATCTAGTTTTAAAGGAATATTAATGTCCTTTAGATGTGACAAGTAAATCACCGGAACTAAATCAAAATCAGGCTTTTCATAATCTAAAAACCTATTGGACGACCTCGATTTTTTAATAACCTCCTGTGTGATACTCGTCAGCTTATTCAGAGTGATGTATCCTGAAGGAATTTTTGAAAGACTCACTCGACTATAATTATCTGTATAAAACTCAAACTCTTTGGCTTCTTCATCACTGAGCTTTATGCCATAGGGTTCTAAAAGTTTGTTTTTAGTCACTTCATTATTGACATATTTAGCAAATATAGCATAGCCCGACTCATGACACATACGCGCAACGACATCGATGGCATGTTGACAGATATTGTTTTTGTAGGTCTCGCCGCATGAGCACCTTACCTCCACATCATCTTCCTTATTGACATACAGTCTGACCAAATGTCCTTGGCCATTACCTGATATAGCCATTTCATACCCTTTGGCTACAGCAGTCAGATTAAACTTATAGTTCCTGTACTTTGAATTTCTCAATGTAGGTATTAACGCAGATAACTTGTAAAACCCAAAATCTCTAGCGTCTGGTATCAAATATGGATAAACAGCTAAAGCAGGATCTATGATTTTAGATTTTGTAGCTACTGTTTTGACCTCCTTTATTTTTTGCTGCAATTCCTCAATGACTTTCTTATTACTTATGGCATTCTTAATAAACGATATCTTATTATTATTGATTTGATTTTCTACTAAATCTTTTTGATTTTGTTCGAAGTTTATTATGTCCCCTATACTGTCTAAAACAAATCCGATATGCTCACATGAGCCTTCTTTTTCGAAAGTCTCACATGTACACGTAGCAGAATATTTTTCATTATATTTCTTTACAATTATATTGAAATTATTTTTGTCATCTTTGACCAAATAGGTCAAGTAATTACCCACCAACCTTCGAGGCTGTGCGGGCCCATTGGCATGTAATAAATGATCATAATTATTATAGTGAAGGCCTTGGTGGAACTTTTTGAGTTCGTCCAATTTTTCACCATCAAAATGGTCAGATATAATTATTTTCGATTGTGTTTCTTCAGGCATAAATTGTATTTAAAAAATATTTTTCAAGTTTCAAAAATGGCAAACCGCAAAATTCTCTATTTTAAGAGACTTCTTATAATTTTTTGCAAAGTATTTATGTTTTTTTGTTCTAAAAAATGATTTTTAGGTCTTTTATTCAGTTTTTTTGCCAGATATTCTTGTTCTGTTTGTCCTGGGGTGGGTATCCATATTATTTCTATATCTAATGCCTCTACATCCATTATTGTAGTGTAACCAGACCTAGCCACCAATATATTTGTACTGTTCAAAAGTGTCGCTATCTCAGTGCGATTTGCCATATTAACAACTTTCATATTAGCAGGGAAAGTACCTAAGTCGATGTAACTGTTAGAGCCTCTAACCATGACAATGGATATATCTGACCAATTTCCTAACGTGTTATTGATGGCATTTTCCAATATTGACCTTTGAGGTTCAGGGCCTGAGAGTATGATGACCACATTGTGTATTTTAGGCAATGTCTCTACATTTATAGTCGTCAAGATACCTAAATAGGATACTCGCCCGTCAGACGTAGATGATAGGTGTGGTGCTACAGCATTGTCGCCACCAAAATCAGGAATCCACACCTTGTCAAATCTTTTAAATAGTGATTGGTGTAACTTCGAAGCTATGTATCCAATCCACCTCAGACGGTGCAAAATATGGTATTGGTGCGTCATATAAATATTCAGCACTCCTTTTTGATACACACCCATTCTATTATCAGAAATGATGGTAGTGGATTTCGTTACTTCTATAATCTTTTGTGTTTCCTTTTCCTCCTGAATGATAGCCCTCCATATCTTAGGGGATTGCATTATGAGATTGAACACCATAGACTGAGTAGAATACTTAATATCATAACTAGTTAATAGATAACATTCTAACTGTGGAAATTCGTTTTTTAAGTAGTCTAGTGCCAATCCATCAGAGGCAATCACCACATCATGACCTAAATCGAGACATGACTGAATAATAGGCATACATCTTACAGCATGTCCCAAACCCCAATTGAGCGGTGCTATTAATATACGCTGATGGGGAGGATTTATTTGTTGAGTGATGATATTTTGTACAAAAGTGTTCATGGTTTTGACTATATCATTTTCCTTTCGGTCCTATCCTTATTTGGAAATAAGTACAAATAATCCAAAAAGTACAAGACGCGCAGAGAAATAGAATTGGTCTGGGGTGTATTAAACAAACCTCCTAAATTGTTGAAATATTCTCTACTAAATTCCCTATCGGCATTAAATATTTCATTTTTCCACACGACTATGATATCACTACCTGGAGCAAATCTCCAATTGTACTGCAGATCTATATTGAAGATATTGACATTTCGGTCAAAAACGGATTGGCCATTGTCGTTTTTTCCGTCGTAGTTCAATACTCTAGGATAGCCTTGAGCATCTAAGATACCATAAGCGCTATGCTCTACATTGTCCCAATAGTGACGAATGCGCATATTGACTCCCATAAGATTATTAAAAATATAGGAAGCTGTAATGGAATTGTCCACCACTATACGCTCTCTTATACCCAAAAGAACTTCATGGGGCTGGATATTGAATGGTGCATTAATTAGCCAATTTTTGTTGACAAAACCTGGCTCTTTCCTGATAAACCGGAGCTGCAAATTAGAAAATAGAGTAAACTTATCATTAAATCTAAATCGTGGCCCAATCGTAATTCTTGTATTGTGCCGCCCCTCTATATTAAACCAGCGCTGATTAATATTGAGATCTAATGCAAATGGTTTGCGATAGTCTGATGATATAAAACCCCCTATATCATAGCTGCCTGGATGTGCTACAAACTGACTAAAATCTCTGGTACGTGGTTCGAAATAATCATAAACCTCAGTGGGTTCGATATAAGTATTGAGGCCGAATGCAAAACGTGATTTATAAAGATAAAAATTATTAAATCCCAAACCTAAGTTGGTGTACACATTAGGATTGTAAAGTCTATTATAACTCACAAATCCCCTATATCTGTAAAGCTGTAATTTTTCACTTTTAGGTTTGAAAATATTGTAACCGGCGTCTGCTGTGTAAAAAATTTCATTGGCATTAAATAAAAATCCAAAATCATTGGGATTATACCTTTCTGATAATACGCCATGTCCCACTTCATAGGTCCATTTCCCGCTGATTTTACCACCATTTATGGAGTAATTGTATCCAGCATCATTCCTATCTGTAAAAATCCTCTGTGAGAGCACACCAGACCCACCGATATAATAGTTTTGATCCTTGCTCCTGAGATTAAAGTAAGTGCCCGTTACATTGGCATCGTAGTCAGCACCAGAACGCAATACGTTGGTATTCATCAAGCTGATAAATGAGTTGTTTTTCAAATTTTGATCAATTACTACAGCATTATAATTGGTCAATGGATTGGTCTTAACTTGTCGTTGGCTGCCGTTGTTATCCTCTATGGTAGCATATTCCTCTCCCACTATGGCATTAAATACACCCAAACCCGTCCCTCGACTATCACGGCCAGATATTTTAAATGCATTGTAAAGTTGACTTGTAGAGGCATTACTTATTATCCTTTCTCCATCTTGGAGTTGACTATTGACTTGCCCAAAATTGAGTGGAGTCCCTCCTACCCTACGTGAATAAAATATATCACCACGATTAAACATTTCTGTACCCTCAGTAAAAAACTGTCTGTTCTCCTCAAAAAACACCTCAAAAGGTGTTAAATTTAATACTTGACGATCTGAAATCACTTGACCAAAATCCGGAATCAATGTCATATCCAATGTAAAAGCATTATTGATACCATATTTTAAATCTAATCCAGCGGCATAGGCGGGCTCCACAATAGTTTTTGAACCATCATCACTACTCGTGGTATTAAGATATCCAGATATATAGGGTACTAATGAAAGCCTTATAGGCGGTTTGATATTTTTGATATCGGTGACCTTTCCAGATTGTTGCACCCATCCATCTATGGCAGGATCTACTGCTGACCAATAAACTTGCTCGCGAAACCGGCGTATCTCTCTAAAAAACTGTATATTCCAATCTTGTACCTCTTTATCAGGAAAACGTAAGGACAAATAAGGTATGCGTATCTCCACGCTCCATCCCCAATCTTCTTTCCGCACTTGACTTTCCCAAATAGCATCCCATGTAATGTCTTCTCTATGATTGGTCACCACACTTTCTTTTTGCACACCCGAAGCTGTCACCGAAAAAAGAAACCCATTTTGGCCACTTTGGTAAGTATCAAAAAATACAAAAAAATTATCAGCGTTGGCTATTCTATCTCTCAGTGAGAGCTCTTGAAGAATCTTATCAGGTTCTGGATCAAATAATCTTGCACCAATATAGACCGCATTGTTGTCATAAAGTATACGAACCTCAGACTCAAAAGTAGCTGGAGTTCCAGGTATAGGTTCTCTTTGAATAAAGTCCATGGCTGCTTGTGATTTGAGCCATTCCTCTTCGTTTAAGATACCATCTATTTTGATGGACCCATCAATAGATAGAGCTGAAATAACTTTTCTGTTTGATATTTGCCCATAACTATATATATATAATGTTGCTAATACGACAACACAAAAAAATCGTCTCAAATCCTAATATTTGTTAAAAAAATAATAAACATCAGATGCTAATTATTGTTTTATCTAGCAAAAAAACGATGATAAAACCCAACAAGGTTCTATTAAAAGAAATCGCTGACTATATAGATTCAGGGTGTAATGTATTTTTTTTATAAAAACTGGTGATGTCAAAAACATTATAGATTTCGATCAATTTTATGATGTAGACATAGAGCCCTGGCAAGAAGATATGGACGAAATTGATGCCAATTATGAAGACTATATCAAAATTGAACCTTTGCCTTCCAGCCAAAACTTCAGGATTATGGAAGAATTTGCTGAGCAGCACACCGATGAAAAATTGCAAAAACAATTATATAATGCATTGAGAAAAAAAGGACCATTTCGTAACTTTAAATGGGAAGTGGATAATTCTGGTCCTTATCGCCAACAATGGTTTGATTTCAAAATGAATTGGCTAATGAAATATGTCGATAAATATATACAAAAAGAATATAAATGTAGAAACTTATTCACAAAAGATGATTAATCCACTTGAGATGTAATGGGTGCAAATCAAAAAGTTTTGGACCTTTTAACAAACTTAACATTATTATTATTAAAAACTTATTTAAAGGCTGTGAAGTCGTTATAAGTTATGGAGGACTAGGACACAGCCCTCCTTATACTACCTTATACTATATATCCGTCAAGATATCATTACAAAACCAGTGATTATTCACATTTCGAAGGAATTGCTTCCCAGAAAAATTCCATCAATTTTTAACTTACAGAAATATGTGCCATTTCAGAACTATTTGATTGGTTTATGAATGAATATCCCTTGGAAATCACTCAAAAACTAGATATGAGCAAAAGCAGTATTCGTTTTAAAAACTAAAAGATAGCCCCTTCAATCTTATCAGTGATATAATGCAAAAAATCACAATCGAGGAATGGTTGACACTTTATGATACAAAACTGAAAAAATATATAAAACACAACATAATGAATTGAAGTGCTGCCTGATGCTAATTATTTTTTATTAGATTAGAATCAAGTTATTTAAGTCTATAATATAACCATTCCTTAACAAAATGGATTCAAAAGTAAAACAATAAAACAATAAAAAAAACCGTACCTTTGTGGCTTTTTAAAACCCAGGTATAATAATTCATAATATGCTCTCCACACAAAATATCACATTACAATACGGAAAAAGAGTCCTTTTTGATGAAGTCAATGTTACATTTAAAGATGGTAATTGTTACGGTATCATTGGTGCCAATGGTGCGGGCAAATCTACTTTTTTAAAAATATTGAGCGGTGATATAGACGCCAACAAAGGTAGTGTCCATCTAGAACCTGGAAAGCGTATGGCTGTACTTAAACAAAATCACTTTGAATACGATGATGTAACTGTACTCAATACAGTGATGATGGGACACCAAAACATGTGGCGCATTATGCAGGAAAAAGATGCTCTATATATGAAGGAGGATTTTACTGAAGAAGATGGGATAAAAGCCTCTGAACTAGAAGAGAAGTTTGCTGAAATGGATGGATGGAACGCCGAATCTACAGCTGCCAATTTATTAAGTGGTATCGGAATACCCGAAAGTGAACATTACAAATTACTCAAGGAATTGGATGGAAATCAAAAAGTAAGAGTCTTATTAGCTCAGGCCCTTTTTGGCAATCCTGATGTACTCATCTTGGATGAGCCTACCAATGATTTGGATTTAAAAACCATCACATGGTTAGAAGATTTTCTGCTTGATTTTAAAAATACTGTCCTCATCGTATCACACGACAGACACTTTTTAGATACTGTATGTACACATATAGCGGATATCGATTTTTGTAAAATCACTTTGTTTACAGGTAATTACTCTTTCTGGTACGAGTCTAGTCAGTTGGCGTTAAGACAGAAGATGAATGCTAACAAGAAAGCCGAAGACAAGGTACAAGAATTGCAAGCTTTTATCGCTCGATTTAGTGCCAATGCTTCCAAATCAAAACAAGCTACCGCACGCAAAAAGATGTTGGAAAAAATCAATATTGAAGATATAAAGCCTTCATCAAGAAGATATCCTGGTATCATCTTCAAACCCGCTCGCGAAGCTGGAAAGGAGATACTCTCCGTTAGAGATTTGAATTTTACCCATAATGGAGAGGTCCTCATCAAAGACTTAAGTTTTAATGTCAACAGAGATGATAAAATAACATTTTTGGCGCCCAATAGTATCATTACATCAGCATTTTACAAACTATTGACAGGAGAATATCTTCCCGATAGCGGCCTGATAGAATGGGGACAAACCATCACTACATCCTATTTACCCAATGAAAACGAAGCATTTTTTGCCAATGATCCTATGAATCTTATAGACTGGTTGAGACAATATTCAACAGAAAAAGATGAATCTTTCATTCGAGGATTTTTAGGAAAAATGTTGTTTTCCGGTGATGAAACTTTCAAAATGTCCAATGTCCTTTCTGGGGGCGAAAAAGTACGCTGTATGCTTTCAAAAATGATGATGACGGATGCCAATGTTTTGATTTTAGATGAACCTACCAACCACTTGGATCTAGAGACCATCACCACCTTAAATAATTCACTTATCAATTTTCCTGGCAATGTGTTCTTCACTTCTCGTGACCACACATTTACTCAAACTATTGCTAATCGTGTGATTGAAATAGGCCCCAACGGCTTTATAGACAAAATGAAAACCTATGATGAATATATGGAAGACAAGGAGATACAGGTGCAGCGCCAAGATCTGAAGTACGTTTAGTCTAGGTCCATATTTTTATCATAATCTATTTGGAAAGAGTTTCACAGTTTTCATTACAAAAGTACTCTCCACTTGCCTTATATTGGCGACGTTGGACAATTTTGTGCTTATAAATCTATGATATTCAGTCATGTCAGATACCACAATTTTAAGAAGATAATCATATTTACCCGCTATGTGGTGACATTCGATTATTTCTTTAAAGTTTTGAATCTCAGATTCAAATTCAGAAATGACATCTTTTTGATGCTTATCCAAGGTAATATAGCATAAGGCCACCAAATGAAACCCTAATTTTTCGCTGTTGATTTTTGCGAAATAGCCCATGATATAATTTTCTTTCTCTAGTTTTTTAATGCGTTCAAATGTCGCTGTTGTGCTTAAACATATCATTTCGCTCAATTCCTTTATAGTCAACTTGGCGTTTTGGCTCAAAGCATCCAATATTCTTTCATCAAAAACATCTATCATTAGAAAATTATTTTAAAACAGCTAATTAATACTCAATAATAAGAATAATATTCTAAAATAGTTTATAAAATAAGGAAATTTCCCCTTTTATCATTATATATTGTGAATATAAATCGAATGTAGTACCTTTGCATTGTTTTAATGATTATTTCAACCCTACACGTTATTATCCAAATGAAAGAAAAATATGGACACCCATTTCGACCGGAATCATTGATGATGTCTCATGGATATAATCCAGAATGGTCTGAGGGCGCAATAAAGTGTCCTATTTTTCAAACCTCCACCTTTGTATTTAAAAATGCTGAGGAGGGAAAGGCCTTTTTTGAAGTCGCTTATGGCATAAGAGAAAAATATGAAGATGAGAAGTTAGGACTCATCTACAGCCGATTAAACAATCCTGATTTGCAAATTCTTGAAGAGAGATTATGTCTATGGGATGAAGCTGAGGAATGTGCTGTCTTTGAAAGTGGTATGTCCGCTATATCCACCGTACTACTAGAATTCCTCTCACCTGGTGATGTTTTGCTTCACAGTATGCCGGTATATGGAGGCACTGATCACTTTATCAATTCTTTCTTACCTAAAATAGGTATAAAGACTTTGGGATTTCATCCATCAGCCTCTGCCAAAGATATCAAAAAAATGGTCAATAGTGCAGGACTGGGAGATAAAGTCGCTATGATTTATATTGAAACACCCGCCAATCCCACCAATGACATCATAGACATTCAAGCGTGTGCTAATGTAGCTATGCACTTCTCCGATAAGGACAAAAAAGTCATCTTAGCAGTTGACAACACCTACATGGGCCCTCTTTGGCAACACCCATTGAAGCATGGAGCTGACTTAGTTTTATACTCAGCTACCAAATATATCGGAGGACATAGTGATGTCATAGCTGGTGCCGTACTAGGAAGCCATCAACTCATGCAACGCGTTAAAACACTACGTACATTTTTGGGCAATATGGCCAGCCCTAATACAGGATGGTTGCTCATGCGAAGTTTAGAAACACTCAAAGTGCGTATGGACCAACAGGCACTGAATGCAAAAAAAGTAGCCCAGGTTTTAGACAGCCATCCCAAAGTGGAAAAAGTTTATTTCCCAGGGCTTATTACAGCACAGAGCCGCTCTTACGAAGCTTTTAACAATCAATGCTTATCCCCAGGTGCTATGCTCTCTTTCGATATTAAAGGAGGTGAAAAAGAAGCCTTCTCCTTTGTTAACAATCTAAAGTTAATAAAATTGGCGGTGAGCTTAGGCAGTACTGAATCTTTAGTAGAACATCCTGCCACTATGACTCATGCTGGCATTCTACCCGAGGAACGTGCAAAAATGAATATCACAGAAAAAATGGTACGACTCTCCATTGGTGTAGAATATCACGAAGACATTATTTGGGATATTCTTCAAGCTCTAGAAAAAGTTTAACCCGCAATAATTATTATAGGATAACCACCTGACTGAAGCCTGACAGAAATGGATTTTCTAGTTCACCATAAGGCTAAAATCAATCTACTGTCATGAGTTCCCTATCCAAGACTTGTTGTTTCATATTCTTGGGCAATTCTCTATATTCATATTGTTGATTACGCAATTGCGGTATAAATCCCGCCTCACGAATAGCGTTTTGAATGCCATCTGCAGTAAATCTAAATGCAGCACCCGCTGCAGAAACAACATTTTCTTCTATCATGATGCTACCAAAATCATTGGCTCCAGCATGTAGGCACATCTGCGCTACTGTTTTACCCACGGTCAGCCAAGAGGCTTGTATATTGATGATATTTGGGAGCATAATACGACTCATAGCTATCATCCTGATATATTCATCCCCTGTAGATTGATTTCTGGCCCTCTTTATTTTTTTAAGTATGGTATCTTCATCCATAAATGGCCATGGTATGAAGGCCAAAAACCCTTTAGCATGGGCTGGCTTTTCGCTTTGTACTTGTCTAAGTGCAACGAAATGGTCCATTCTCTCTTTATTTGTTTCTATGTGACCAAACATCATTGTTGCAGACGTGGTGATATCTAGTTTATGGGCCGCACACATGACATCAAGCCATTCTTTTCCTGTACATTTGCCTTTGGATATCAATCGACGTACTCTATCATCCAAGATTTCCGCCCCAGCACCAGGTAACGAATCTAGTCCCGCTTCTTTTAATGCAGATAATACTTCTGTATGTGTGGATTTTTCTAATTTTGTGATATGTGCTATCTCAGGTGGACCTAGAGCATGTAGTTTTAAATTAGGATATAAACTTTTGAGCTCCTTAAATAAATTGACATAATAATCTAAACCTAAATCAGGATGGTGCCCTCCTTGAAGCAAAAGTTGCTCTCCTCCGTATGCAAAAGTTTCCTCTATCTTTTGTTTGTATTCTTCAATAGTAGTAATATAAGATTCCTCATGGCCCGGTCGTCTATAAAAATTGCAAAATTTACAGTTAGCTATACAGACGTTAGTAGTATTGGAGTTTCTATCTATAATCCAAGTCACATTATTATGTGGGACATGATGTTGTTTGATTTTATTACCCACATACATCAGTTCCGCTGTACTGGCATTTTCAAATAAAAAAAGACCTTCCTCAGAGGTCAAAAACTCCAATCTCAATGCTTTTTGAAGCAAGTCATCCTTTCTGAAATCCATATTATTTCACTGTTTGGCTATAAACAAAGGAAGTGCCTTATGGTTTTCTTAAAAGACATTTTTTGATTTATCCCTCAGTACTTATCTAAGAGACACAAAAAGCTGATATCTATTTTAATAATAGGCTATAGTATAATACGGTCAGGGCCACTGAGTTTTATCACATGACAGCAATCGTGTCGCACCACAAACTTAACCTCTCTAAATAAAGCCCCACCCACATCATAAAACTTTACAGTAAGAGCGGTACCTTCAAATGATACTTTACCCATGTGACCGTCTGTAATAAAAGTAAGTAAATTATTTTCTGCATCTTGAGGAAAAGGATTAAGCTCAAAGTTGCTAAATGAATTTGTCAATATTTTTTCACCCGTTTCATCAATAAAGGTTTCTAACTTACCAAACTGTGATTTTTCTAGAGTAGAAAATTCCAATTCGATACTTAGCATCACAAACACTAGTGTACACAAATTGGCTTCATCACAAGGATTATCAGAGCTTTTTTTTGTACATGCTTGCATTAAGCCAAAGGCAAAAATTAAAATGAAAAATTTAATATTATTCATAATTTCACTATTTAGATTTTTTAAATATCAAAAATGTGCCTCCATTACGCGAAAGTGGAGCGCCAGTGTCAGGAAATATACCCCAATTTAAAATTGTCCCATTTATCCTAATTTCTTTTGCTTCTCTTAATAAACGAAAATACTCGGTTTCGCAATTCATTTCCTCAGTGGCACCTCCAATACGCGTTGCTCCTATGTTATTAACATTTATTTTCAACCTAGTGTCATTCTCAAAGCTGTCTTCTATTACTAAATTACTAAAATAAGTATTGATAACTGATTTACCCTCAATATTCCAAATATCATTTCCTTCTTTACTAATTGTTAATGTTATCATTGGATTGGCTGTCACATCTTCATTGCACGGTGACATTATCACATCACCATAAAATCTATTCTCCAAAACCCACTCCCCTTCAATAGACGTAGCAATATTGTTTTTAGAACAAGAGAGAAAAAAAAATACATTAAAAATTAATATATATTGAATCAAAACTCTTTGCATATTTATTTATTTATTCTTTAAACGCAGAAGTCATTTAAAAAGTTAGTTGTACATTAAAATAATGTTTTTAGCATATTTTCAGTAATACTAGAAAGTACTATTTATCAACAAACTATCGATTAAAAAATTACTGATAATTACTTGTTTCATGTTAAAAATCATAACTAAAACGAACATACGTTATTAAATTATTATCATAATAATTTTTTTTAACATAAAATTTTTTATACATTAAAATTAATTTATACCTTTGTAAAGATTTTAATCCAATTTTTTTATTTAAGTTATTAATTGTTTAAATACATATAGTTTCGTAATGAAAAATAATAAAAAGTTAAAGCCAAAAAACAACCGCTTTAATGAAGACGTAGAGCTACTTAAGCCTAAGAAGAAAATGGGTTCTGAGAGTAAAAAAGTGAACCTAAAATCGCCTAAATTTTGGCAAGAAGTTATCATGGACGATGAAATAGACGAATTACCGAATCTTTTGAGGGAATAACTTTCATTTATTTTTACCTTGATTAATATTTTTGGGGGCAGAGATTTTATTCACTTTTGTCTAAGTGAATAATAATTAAACACTACGTTTTATAAACATAGATTATAGACGTTTATTTCACACCTAATATCTAGAATATTTGAAGGTAATCTATGAGGCTTATCAATTCAAACCATAAATAAACTTTGTCACATTTTCCACTAGCTTTTCACCTTTGTCTAGTGCTTTGATGAAAGCACTCCCTACTATGACACCGTTAGCGTGTGAGCTTGCTGCACTTCTTGTGGCAATGTCATGAATACCAAAACCTATCAAAGTGGGTGATGACAGTTGGAGCGATTCTATGCGTTGGAAGTAAGCTTTTTGTGTTTCTGACACTTCTTTCTCTCCGCCGGTGATTGAGGTTTGTGACACTATATAGATAAAGGCAGTGCTCAATCTATCGGCTTGTTTTATGCGGTCATCTGTGGTTTGTGGCGTGACCAAAAAGCTGATTTCGATGCCATACTTTTCAAAAAGTGATTGGTATCTCTTTTCGTAAATATCCATAGGCAAATCAGGTAAAATCAATCCTTGTACACCAGACTCAGAGGCAAATTGTAGAAACCTTTCTTCTCCAAACTGTAAAAATTGATTAAAATAACCCATCATCAAGATAGGAATTGTGGAGTATTGGCGCACTTCACGCACTTGGTCGAAGATATTTTGAATGGTTTGACCATTTTTTAAAGCCACCGCACTACTATCCTGAATCGTCTTGCCATCAGCCAAAGGATCAGAGTAGGGAATGCCCAATTCTATCAAATCTACACCACATTTTTCCAAAGTAGTAATAATTGTACCTACACTGTCCAAAGTAGGATGTCCAGCTGTAAAATACACATTGAGGACGTTTTTCTCTTTATCTTTTATGGTTTGTCTTATAGATTTTATCATGTATCAATAATTAAAATGTTGTAAATAAGTATTCAAATCTTTATCTCCTCTACCAGACAAACATACTACTACATGGTCATCCTCTTTTATAGACATCCGATCCAAAATCGCGAGAGCGTGCGCAGTCTCCAATGCTGGAATGATGCCTTCTAATTGGGCCAACTCTTGTACAGCTTCTAAAGCTTCTGAATCGGTGGCTGCATAAACCTTAGCACGTCCGCTTTCTATTAAGTGCGCATGCATAGGTCCAATACCAGGATAATCAAGACCAGCCGAAATAGAATAAGGCTCTTCTATCTGACCATCAGGTGTCTGCATCAATAGCGTCATACACCCATGTATCACACCTCGAGTCCCTAATATACTCGTAGCTGCCGAATTTCCAGTATCTATACCTTCACCAGCCGCTTCTGCAAGGACAATCTGAGTCTTAGGTTCATGAAGATAGTGATAAAATGCCCCCGCAGCATTGCTACCACCTCCAACACAAGCCACTACATAATCCGGATAGTCACGCCCAATTTTTTCTTGCAATTGAAACTTTATCTCTTCACTAATCACCGACTGAAAACGGGTGACCATATCTGGATAAGGATGAGGTCCAATGGCTGATCCAATGATATAATGCGTATCTTCAGCATTATTTATCCAATCCCTTATGGCTTCATTGGTAGCATCCTTGAGTGTTTTACTTCCACTCGTCGCGGGTACTACAGTCGCACCCAACATTTTCATGCGGGCTACATTAGGGGCTTGCCTTTCGATATCTATCTCGCCCATATACACGACACAGGGCATATCCATCAATGCACATACTGTGGCCGTAGCGACACCATGTTGACCTGCACCTGTTTCGGCTATTATGCGTGTTTTGCCTAATCTTTTGGCCAATAGTATCTGACCTATGGTATTATTGATTTTGTGTGCACCCGTGTGATTGAGGTCTTCTCGTTTGAGATAGATGTGGCCTCCATATTTTTGGGATAATCTCTTGGCATGGTATAATGGAGAAGGCCGACCTACATAATCGCGCAATAACAGGTCAAACTCAGCTTTAAACTCAGGTTCGGACATGATAGAAAGATATCTCGCCTCCAACTCATGAACATTGGCATGCAGCATTTCTGGTACGAATGCACCTCCAAATTCGCCATAAAAACCTTGGGCATCTACATGATAAGCACTATTTGTCATTGTTTTTTTAATTTTTCAATTTATTACAAAAATTTTTAACTTTCTGAACATCTTTTATTCCTGGGGAGATCTCAAAACGACTATTGATATCTACACCATAAAATGATGGTGATGATATTTGTAAAATCTCTTCTACATCTTCCGGCCCAATGCCACCACTCAATAACCAAGGTTTCGTTATGTCCTTATTAGATAACTCGGCCCAATCAAACTTATGGCCAGAGCCACCAAAATCTTTCGTGTAAGTATCGAACAAAAACATGTCACAGAACAAAAAATTATCCAACAGCTTCCAATCAAAACCTTGATGTATTCTGAATACTTTTATCACAGGGACGAAAGCTCTAATCTGTCTACAAAATTCTATATCTTCATCGCCGTGCAGCTGAACATAATTAAGACCAAAATGATTTGTTTTATTTAAAATATCTTCATATGTTGCATTAACAAAAACACCTACCTTCTCAATAGAATCAGGTATTTCCAGAGAGTCAACTGCGACATATCTTGAAGATGCTGGATAAAAATTTAAACCTATCATATCTACATCACATTCAGTAATGGCATCGATATTTATTGGTTCTGTCAGTCCACATATTTTTATACGCATGGTATGCCTTTAATTTGTGAAATAAATGATTGTACTTGCTCTTTATCATCACTAGCCATCAAATGCTCACCGATCAAATAGCCATTATACCCTACCCTAGTCAAAATTTTAATGTCTTCTATGCTTTTAATACCGCTTTCAGAGATTTTTATAGGCTGAGCTGGTAATTTTGGAAAAATCCTTATAGATGTTTCAATATCAGTCACAAAACGGGTCAAATCTCTATTATTGATACCTATGAACTCGATAGAATCACAATATTTCTCAATTTGATCTTCTGAGTGCATTTCCAATAATACCTCAAGGCCACACTCCTGAGCCAATAATGAAAATTCCTTCACTTGTGCTTTGGTCAATATCTCAGCAATCAAAAGAATAAAGTCAGCACCTAATGCTTTGGCCTCCACAATTTGGTAAGAATCTATGATAAACTCTTTGCGCAATATAGGAATATTAACTAATGATCGGGCCTTAATTAAGTCATCGTCACTTCCTCCAAAATAAGTTCTATCAGTAAGAATGGACAAAGCAGATGAACCAGATTGGACATATTGCGGCACTATATCTTCGATTTGAGCACCCAATGCTATTTCGGGTTTTGATGGTGATTTGCGTTTAAACTCAGAAATAACCCACGGATGAGGTAATGTTTTGGTGCACTCATTTAAGGAAATACAAGTTCTTCCAAACTGAGGTTGACAATACAATTGTGATTCTTTGACGCGGACTTTACACTCCCGTACATACTCTTGTTTGTCTTTCACGATTTTTTCTAAAATATTGGCCATAAATTATACTTTTAAAAAATTTTTAAATGTATTCAATGCCGCTTTGGACTCTAAACTTTCGCGCGCCTCCGCAACACAATCTATGAGAGATTGCTCAGGTTTAAAACAGTGTATGGCGAGGGCTGTATTGGCCAAAACTACTTCTTTTTGAGCCTGAGTTCCCTGATCATTGAGTATATTTACAAAGATATCCGCAGCATCTTTGACAGAGTGACCTCCATGCAAATCCTGTTGACTATACACATGCAATCCTAAATCTGGTGGACTCAAGACCTTTTCTATGTCGTGTGATGTGATTTTGAAATCCCCAGTCAAAGAGACCTCGTCGTATCCATCCAAATCATAGATGATTGAGTATTTTTTTGCTGAATTTTCAAATAAAAACTTATACAATCTAGACAGTTTCAAAGAAAAAACGCCTACACTCTGATGAGTCGGTTGAACAGGATTGACCAATGGACCCAACATATTAAAAAATGTCTTGACCCCTAAGTCTCTCCTCGTAGGACCCACTATTCTCAATGCAGGATGAAACAATGGTGCATGCAGATAACAGTAATTAGCTTTGTCAAGTTGCTTTTTGAGTTGGCCTTCATCGTTGGTGAATTTACACCCCAAATACTCTAAAACACTAGATGAACCACTTATAGAAGAGACACCATAATTACCATGTTTTGTCACAGTATATCCCGCTCCAGCCACAACAAAAGATGATATTGTGGAGATATTGAAAGTATTTTTACCATCTCCTCCTGTTCCGCACATGTCTATGGATTCTACTGCGCCAAAATCTACTTTTAGACATAGATCAAGCAGTGCATCCCTAAATCCTTCCAGTTCCTCCACGGTAATATTGCGCATCAAATACACACTTATAAATGCAGCTATTTCTACCTCTTTATAAAAACCTTCACCTATTCGAGTCAAAATTTCTGTGGCTTGTTGTTTGGACAACTTTTTGTGAGCAAACAACTGATTGAGTATATCCTGCATATTATAATTTTAAAAAGTTTTCTAACATTATTTTTCCTTGTGGTGTCATGATAGACTCAGGGTGGAATTGCACAGCATATATAGGATTCTTTTTGTGTCGAATAGACATTATTTCTCCATATTCATCCTCCGCTGTGACCAATAAGTCATGGCTCAAAGTATCCTTATCTATGACCCATGAGTGGTATCTTCCTGCCTCAAAACTGGACGAAACACCTTTGAATATAGGACATTCGACATCAGTCGTTGTCATGATGGACTTGATCCCATGAAAGACAGTTGATAGGTTTTTGAGTTGACTGCCGTACACCTCACCAATAGCTTGTAAGCCCAAACACACACCGAATATTTTTTTTGTCGAGCCATAAGTTTTTATGACTTCTTTCAGCAATCCAGCCTCATCTGGGATTCCGGGTCCTGGCGATAATACGATGTAATCATATTTTTCAATTGCTGAAATATCAAAAGTATCATTTTTTATTACATCAATGGGATATTCCAATATATCTTCAATGAGATGCACCAAATTGTATGTAAAACTATCATAATTGTCTATGATGATGACTTTTTTATGTTCCATATATTAATTTCTAAAATTATTTTACAATTCTTTTGCTAGTTCAATGGCTTTTTGCAGCGCACCTAATTTATTATATACTTCCTGACTTTCGTTTTCCGGCTTACTACCGATGACTATGCCAGCACCCGATTGCCAATTCAAAATATTATCTTTACAATAAAAAGATCGAATGACAATAGCATGATTGATATCTCCATTAGTTTTGATGATTCCTATACCTCCTCCATAGGTCAATCTATTGTGTGGTTCATAGGTGTCAATCAATCTTAAAGCCATGTTTTTGGGTGCACCCGAAAGTGTTCCCGCTGGAAAAGTGTCTGCAAATATTTGATAAGGTAACACTCCCTTAGGAATGCGACCCTGTACTTTAGATACTAAATGTATTACATGGCTAAAATACTGAACTTCCTTATAACTGACCACTTTTACATCGCGACAATTTTTGCTTAAATCATTGCGGGCTAAATCCACCAGCATGGTATGTTCGGCGTTTTCTTTAGGGTCATTAAGGAGCTCTTTGGCCGATACAGTGTCTCTACGATCATCGCCGCTGCGCTTAAAAGTACCCGCAATAGGATGAACTTCTGCTATTCCATTTTCAGTGGTAATTTGAGTTTCTGGCGACGAGCCAAATATCTTATAAGTTGTGTAATCAAAATAAAAGAGATAAGGTGATGGATTAATCGATCTCAATGCCCTATATACATTAAACTCATCCCCAGAAAACTCTTGTGAAAAACGACGAGACAAAACCAATTGGAAAACATCGCCTCTTTGACAATGAGCTTTAGCTGTGGTCACCAAAGATTTATAGTATTCCTCAGTCATAGTACTTTTGATATCTCCATGTGTATGAAAGGAATAAGTTTGATGATCTTGCCTACTTATGATACCTAAAATGTCATCAATCCCAGAATCTTCATCCTCGTCCAGACACTCAATAATGTACAAAGATTCGTAAAAATGGTCAAACACCAAAACATACTTAAAAAAGTCATAACGTAGTAAAGGTGTCTCTTCAACCTCCTTTTTAGATAAATTTATATTTTCAAATTCCCCAACCATATCAAATGTAGTAAAGCCAAACCAACCTACAAACTTTTCCCATTCCGTTGGTTTGTCAAATGTAGCTACATGAAGAGATCTTTCAATGGCCTCGATGGCATGGTCTGCATAATCTTCGGTCTCAATACCTTTTTTGTTGTCTTTAAAATGATAACGACCATCCACATTAGATAAAGTGTATAAAGAATCTATAGCTACAAAAGATAAACTATCTTTCTCACCCGAATAATCAGAACTCTCCAAAAGTACAACTTCAGGATAATGCTCTCTTAATTTTAGGAAGACACTGACAGGTGTGGTTAAGTCTGAAAGCAATTTGATACCTTTTAACTGCATGCCAAAATTATTTAAATTTAACAAAAAAAAAAGCGACTTATCAGGAATTTGATAAGTCGCTTTTATATTATGAATATGCAAACCAATGACTATCTCATTCCCCTTGAAGAATAAATAAAAGCCACCAATAGTTTGCTACTAAAAAATTCATTTATACTAATTGAACTGCAAAGGAAAGAAGAAATATATACTTGACCAACAAAAACATTAAAATTTTTATTTTTTTCCTAAAATTTAGATGGGATTATACATTAATTAGTTAAAATTTCTATAATTATCAAAAAAATATGAGGTCAAATAAATCTTTTGTCTTACCTTTACGTTATAATATTAAATCATCATTTTTAATTTTAAAAACAATAATAATGAAACAGTTATTTTTTATCTTTTCTTTTTTGGTAGTAGCTTCTTTTTCAGCTAATGCTCAAAAAAGTTGTGCTGGTGCAGCTACAAGTTGCGCGAAATCTGGCAAAGCTTGTTGTGCCTCTAAGGCATCAGCATCAGTAGACGCCAATGTATCTAATACTTTAGTTGCCGCTGATGCCGCTATAGCCGCTTCTAATGGAGCTGTTACCAAAAGAACATGCGAGATTTCGGGAACTACAGCTTATTATGAAAAATCAGTTTGTGACAAAACTGGAAAAGTATCTTGGGATGAAGTATATTTCGATGGTAAGTCAAACTCATTTACAAGAGTTGCTTCAGCTTCAATGGAAAAAGATGCTGACGGTACAGTAACTAAATCTTGTGCAGGTGCTGAAAAAGGAAAAGCATGTTGTAAAGGTAAAGCAGCCTCTTCTTGTTCTAAAAAAGAAGGCGCTAAGTAATCGAATTTAATTTGAATACAATATAAAAAAGGTCTAAATCTTACGATTTAGGCCTTTTTTATTTTAGGCAAAACAAAATAATTTTAAATCTTAAAGCCTCAACTTCCACAATACAAACTAGGAGAGTTGTCACCACTATATTGAAATATAGAAAAAACCAAATAAGAGCTGTATCATTCTCTTTTACATGTCCAAATCGACAACGAACAATCTATTTAAAGCCCTCCTTTCTATAACACAGCATAGAATTACATGATTGAAAAACTATGCTGTCCTAAGTATTCTTTTCCTATTTGGAAACCTTGATATACTCCAATAACATCCTGACTCCATAGGCAGTAGCAGTTTTGGATTTTGCAAATTCACTGTCTGTAAAAGCTACACCAGCAATATCTATGTGTGCCCATTGGGGATGTTCATCAGTAAAATACTCCAAAAATTTTGCCGCTGTAATGGCTCCAGCTGTGGGTTTATTACCTAAATTCCTAATGTCTGCTATATCAGATTGCAAATAAGAATTGTAATCTTCCCAGATAGGCAAGCGCCACATCTTTTCATTAACCGATACCCCAGCTTTAGATAAATCATGTGCCAGCTCATCATTTTGGGTAAATAGACCCGCAGCCACACTACCCAAGGTGGCCACACAACTACCTGTAAGGGTAGCTAAATCTATTAAAACATCAGGATTATACTCCTTTATTATATATGATAAGCCATCAGCTAGAACCAAACGGCCTTCCGCGTCGGTATCGATGACTTCAATTGATTTTCCACTATAAGAGCCGATCACATCACCTGGTCTGTAACTCAAGGCATCTACACTGTTTTCGGCCGCTGGAACAACAGCTACCACGTGAATGTCCCACTTCAATCTAGCTACTGCCTCCATCAACCCAATAACCGCTGCGGCGCCAGCCATATCACACTTCATCAAACTCATGCCCGCCGAGGTCTTTATAGAAAGTCCTCCCGTGTCATAACTTATACCCTTTCCCACAAGCCCAATAGTACGTTTATTCTCATTTTTAGCCTGTAAATTGTACTCCATAACTATACACTTTGGTGGATGCTCAGCACCTCTTCCTACTGTCAAAAGAGCATGCATTCCTATTTTTTCCATTTCATCCACATCCATGACCTTGACTGTAAATCCATGGTTTTTGCCTGAATCCAAAGCAGCTTTAGCCATATATTCAGGTGTTTTGATATTAGATGGATGATCTACCAAATGCATAGCTAATAACTGGGCTTCCCCTATATTTCTATATTCACTAAATACATTGAACCTATTTTGGCTATCAATAACTGAAATATCTAATTCAATATTTTTCTTATCGGTATCTGATTTAAAGCTACCATAGTCAATAGAAGAATGAACGCTTCCAATTACAGCATTTCCTAAATAATCATTATTCAATTCATCACAAAGAATTGCAACCTTAATGGCATCTTTATTTTTAATTTGTACTAACACACTTCTAAAATAAATATAAGATTGTGGTAAGTCTTTTTCATCACCCAAATTAAGTATCATTACTTTTACATCATCTTTGGTGTGATGAAAAGTTGTTACATTCTTACTTTTTTCCACTAAATCAGGGACAAATTCTAATAGGGTGAGTTCTTGGACACGTCTTTTATACTCCTGACCTTTTGCGACGGGTAGTAATATAATATGATAATCAGTATCCAATGATTTTTTGAATGCTAAAGACATTTAAATAAGTTTTATAATATTTTAATATTTACTATAATACAACCACTTGTAGGCTAATGGAAACTGCTCGCCCCAATGAACTTCTTTATGTTGTCCCGAAGGATTATGTGCAAAAATCAGATTAAAATCATCATATCGCCGCTTTTCCTGCAGCATGTTTTCCATACGCAATACTTCGCCATAGTGATTGGCACTCTCCATCCCTCCTGCATACAGATAGATATCTGTTGGACCAAAAGGAACAAAATCTTTGGCCTTCATATATATTTCCTCAGAAATCCAAAGACTGGGTGAAAATACCATCATCTTGCCAAATACATCTGTATATTTGAAGCCAGCATAAAGACTTATTAATCCTCCCAAACTACTGCCACCTATACCCGTACTTTCTCTTTCTGGAAGCACCCGAAAGCGATTATCTATCATGGGCTTTAAATCCTCCAGCATAAATCTAATATATAAATTACCCTCCGACTGAGTATATCGTGGTGTAGAATATGGCAAGTATTCTTGAATGCGAAGAGCGCCTCCATGGTCTATTGATACGATGATGACATCCCCCATACCTTTTTCTGCTAATATCTGCAACGATTTATCTACACCCCAATTACCGTAAGGGGCGTACTCATCAAAAAGATTTTGACCATCATGAAGGTATAATACAGGATATCTTTTGTCCGTAGAGTAGTAATCATGAGGCAGAAGTACTGCAATACGTCTATTTCTTCCCAGCTGAGGAATTTCATAAGACTCATCTAATATTTCTATACGAGGATAGAATGATTTATTTATTGTTTCAGTTATCATAGGCACAAAATTATAAAAAAAATACTAAAAGTGACCTAATATTTAAAAAATCTTTTTCAAGTTATCTTCTCAAAAATTGTATTAGAAGTATTACCCTCGAAAAAGTAGCCGTACCTGATTGAGAAATAATTAACTAAGTATTTAACAAAAATAATTTTGTGAAATAAAAAAATAAGTGTTACCTTTGCGCTCCATTTGAAAAACCTCAAGCATCATGGGTCAAAAACATTTCTTTTCCCTACCGTTTTCAGGTATAAAAAATGGTCAACATGTGTATCATTTCGAAATTTTTAATGACTTTTTTCAATCTATTGAGAATAGTCTTGTAAACAGAGGAGAATTTGATATAAAGCTTGAGCTGGATAGAAGGTCTAGCATATGTGATTTGAAATTTTTTATTAAAGGTAATATTCCCGCGGTTTGTGACCGATGTGTAGCTGAAATATCTTTACCCGTGGAGGCAAAGTATGATATGCTATTAAAAGTGAGCACAAAAGATATAGAAGATACTGATGAGGTCATTTATATCAAAGATAGCGAAAATACCTTGATTTTAGATCAAATTATATATGAACTTATTTGTGTATCATTGCCTTTGGTTAATGTATACGATTGCGAAAATGAGAATCCAATGCCTTGCAATAAAGTTGTAAAAAACAGGATTCAAGAAGCACAGTCTGACTCAACAAATTCAATTTGGAGTCAACTGAAAGATTTAAAAAATTAAAGTTAGAAGATAATCGTCTTAATATAAATTGTTTAATAAGTAAAATAAAGATACTAAAATGGCACATCCTAAGAGTAGAGTTTCAAAAGCTAGAAAAAACAAAAGAAGAACGCACCATAAAGCTGTTATGCCTCAGTTGTCTATATGCAAGACTACTGGAGAGTCTCACATGATGCACAGAGCTTACTGGCATGAAGGTTCTATGTACTACAAAGGTCAAGTAGTGATAGAAGCACCAGAAATGGAAGATGAAATAGTTGAATAGACTTTTGGTGTCATCAAAGATACAAAAATAGCTCCAAGACATAGTACTTGGGGCTTTTTATGTTTAGAGCCCGTCATTTACTAAACTTCATAATAAAATCCAATTTTTATGAAAACAATAATAAACTCAGAAAAAGCACCGTCACCAGTGGGACCTTACAATCAATCTATTTTAGTAGGTGATACGCTGTATGTGTCAGGTCAAATAGCAATAGATCAATCTACTGGACGACTAATTATTTCAAATATTCAAGATGAAACAAATCAAGTAATGAAAAACTTGGGATATGTCTTGGATGCCGCTGGTATGACTTATGAAAACATAGTAAAGTGTTCAGTTTTCGTAAAAGATATGGAGCAGTATAGTGCTATAAACGGCGTCTATGCCTCATACTTCAACGAAGATACAGCACCAGCACGCGAATTGGTACAAGTATCCAATCTGCCAAAGTATGTCAATATTGAAATAAGTTGTATAGCTGTCAAATAAATCTTTTATTTTTATCTACCCTTCCAAGGAATTTCTTTAACTCCTTCTATATGGGCTATATAACGACTTAGCATAAAGAAATAGTCGGATAACCTATTGAGATATTTGACTATTTTTTTATCCACAGGCGACACGTGGTTAAGGCTAATAACCCTTCGTTCAGCTCTGCGACAAATAGTACGGCACACATGTGCGTATGAAATAGCCAAACTACCCCCAGGTAAAATAAAGTTTCTTAATGGCTCCAATGATGCTTCCATATTGTCCATGGCATTTTCCAAAAGAAGTATATCATCCTCATTGACATCAGGAGTGACTAATGGCTTTTCAGGATCACAAGCTAAAGATGACCCTATATCAAAAAGTCTATTCTGTATTTGTACCAGCAATTGGTTTTGTTCTATATTCTCAAATTTTGCATGAAGTAGACCTATAAACGAATTGAGCTCGTCCACAGTTCCATAGGCCTCTATCCTTAGATCATCTTTTTCAATTTTCTTACCCCCAAATAGAGAGGTCGTTCCCTCATCCCCAGTTTTTGTATAAATCTTCATTAAATCTTATTTTACATAAAAAACCTTAAAGCCTTATTTAATGTTTACAAAAGTAGTGAGATATTGTTACAAAACGATATTTTCACGTCTTAAATAAATATAAAATAAAGAAATGAATCATATACCCGCCGAAATAAAAAAGAGCCATCAAATTTTATTTGATACCGCTAATAAATTACTTAATGTATCTGAAATCATCGGCCACGAAAAGTTATCAGCTACAGTCATAGAGCTTCGAGACCAATTGGAGGCACCTTTCACTTTCGTCATAGTAGGTGAAGTCAAGGCGGGCAAAAGTAGTTTCATCAATGCGCTATTAAATACAAAAAGAGAGATATGTAAAGTGGCTCCCATGCCCATGACAGACACTATACAGCAGATATTGTACGGAGAGCCAGAAAGAATAGAAACAATCAATCCGTATCTAAAAAAAATATACATCACCGAGGACGTTTTGTCTGAAATTGCTATCGTAGATACACCTGGTACCAATACAATAGTGGCTCATCACCAGGAGATTACTGAGACTTTCATCCCCTATTCAGACCTGATAGTTTTTGTATTCGAAGCTAAAAACCCCTACAGGCAGTCGTCTTGGGAGTTTTTTGATTTCATTCATGAAGATTGGCGAAAAAAAATCATTTTTGTACTACAGCAAAAGGACTTACTTCCTGAATCCGATCTTAACATAAATATTCAAGGTGTGCGTCAACATGCGGAGTCAAAAGGAATATCTAAACCAGAAGTCTTTGCGGTGTCCGCCAAATTGGAGCAAGAAGGCTATGCAGATATCAGTGGTTTTAAGGAGATGAGGCAGTATATCTCAGATCACATCACTGGAGGCAAGTCCTATACCTTGAAGCTTGAAAACAACATCAGCACCCTTAAAGCCATATCCGAGAAGTTGGAGAAAAGTATGGAAATCCGTATCAAACAATATGAGATAGACGAACAGTTCAGGACAGAAATCAAGGAATTGATAGACAGTCAACAGCTCAAGACGCAAAGGCAGATAGATGTATTGGCAGAAAACCTAATAGATAGTTACGACAACATTACCAGACAAAAACAACTAGACTTAGCGGATGGTCTTAGTTTAGGGAGCGTAGTCAAGAGATCATTAGGTTCCATTTTCGGCAAGGAAGCTGGACTGAAAGAATGGTTAAAAGTACAAGCCTCTGATTTTGAATTGAAGCTCAATACTACTTTAAAAGACAAACTCAATAACGGTATCATAGATGTAGCTGAAAATATCCAAACTATGGGAAAACTCGTAGATCAAAAGTTGAGATACTCTGAAACTGTCCTTAAAAACAATGATGAGATATTTGCGGATATCGCTGAGAGACGCATAAATGTCCTTCGGGAACTGCAGGAAAACTTTAGCGCTTTTATGAATAAATCTGAAAATTTCTATGATGAAGGCATGATGTCTGAATCCTCTAAGATTACACCTCAATTGGCCACAGGTAGCGGTATCGCCGTCGTTGGTGTCATTATTGCCGCTTTGACCCAAGGTGCTGTATTTGATATCACTGGAGGTATATTGACTACTATCGGTGTCGTTTTTGCGGGTGTAAGTTTAGGACTTAATCGCAATAAAGTACTCAAAAAATTTGCTACTGAAATCGCCTCAGGAAGAGAAAAGATAAAGTCAGAAGTGACTGAAAAACTTAATGATTACACCTCCAGAATTAAACAAAAACTTGAAGCCAACTTTTTTGAATTTGACCAAATGTTAGAAAAAGAAAAAGAAGTTATCTCACATGTCGAAAACATTCAAAAAGAAGTTTTAGATCAACTCACTAATGTTACCATCTGATAAATATAAAATCTAAATTGCCTAATTTTAGGACTAATAACAAAATGTCCTTTTGTAACTTATTGTATCCTCAACACACAATACAAGTGTTCAGTCCTACCCTACCTCAGCCATCAATTTATCTACTAGCTCAGGTACGCCTACGGTGGCTTTTGTAGCGATGACCTTGAGATTTTTGAGGCGACTCAGTTCATACGAAATCGCTGGCCTAGGATCAAGATAGTAAAATTGTGCAAACTTAGGCGCATAAGCCACTAAACCCGCTGCAGGATAGACTTGCATAGAGGTGCCTATGATGATTATGATTTCTGCGGTAAAAATATGCTCCGCTGCCAACTGCAACATAGGAACTTCCTCACCAAACCAAACAATATGGGGGCGCAACTGTCCACCTTGAGGACACACATCACCCAGGATAACATCTTCAGTCCACTCTATGATATAATGTGGATGCGTCTCACTTCTTACCTTATAGAGCTCTCCATGAAGATGTATGATATTTTGACTACCTGCGCGCTCGTGAAGATTATCAACATTTTGAGTCACTATGATAACATGGTATTTTTCTTCTAGTCGTTTTAAAGCTAAGTGCGCTGCGTTAGGCTGAACAGTTTTAAGTTGTTGGCGGCGTTGATTATAGAACTCTAAGACCAGATGTGGATCTTTGTGCCATCCCTGAGGCGAAGCTACAGCCATGACATCGTGCCCTTCCCAGAGTCCATCAGCGTCTCTAAATGTACTGATACCACTCTCAGCACTGATACCAGCACCTGTCAAAACAACTATTTTTTTCTTCTGCATATCCTAAAATTTTAATGTAAAGATAATTAAAATTTGCTTATTATTAAACAATTTGGGTGAGATTTTTTTAATTTATATGACAATATGACAACATAACAATCCAGATATGTCAAAACCCAAATTCATTCCTTTTGATTACTCAAAACCTAATCTTGAGGAGATTCATCAAAAAGTCAATAGACTCCATGCTTCAATGCTAAAAAGGCGCTCTATTCGGTTTTTTTCAGAAGAGGACATTCCTGAGACCATTATTGACCAACTCATTATGATAGCTGGATCGGCGCCATCAGGTGCACACAAACAACCATGGACATTTTGTGTGGTCACTGACCCGGACATAAAAAAGCAAATACGGCAAGCTGCCGAAACAGAGGAGTATGAAAACTATCATGGTCGTATGTCTGACGAATGGCTTAAAGACTTGGAGAAGTTTGATACTAATTGGCACAAAGAATTTATAACAAGAGCTCCTGCGCTCATCATCATTTTCAAAAAAGCTTATGATATATCGCCCGATGGCCGACAAACAAAAAATTATTATGTCAATGAATCAGTAGGAATAGCGGCTGGGTTTTTAATTTCAGCTATACATCAGGTTGGTTTAGTGACATTGACCCACACACCGAGTCCTATGAATTTTTTACAAAAGATACTCCAAAGACCAGAAAATGAGCGGCCTTTTTTATTGCTTCCAATAGGGTTTCCAGCTCAAGAGGTTCAAGTGCCTAATATTTTAAGAAAAAATATTGATGAAATTAGAAAAATGTATTGACAAATACGCGATAAAAACCCGAAAAAATAGGCCAGAATTAGTAAGTGGACTTTTTCTAAAAATTATCAACTTTTATGACACCGAGTAAACCTAAAAAATAATTTATTCAATCAATAATCATAATATCTAAAATTTGTGTCATATGACCTTAGCCAAAAAAATATTAGATTACCATTTTAATTTAAAGTCTGACTTACGACTTCCCGAAAA
>DAIPYV010000003.1:0-39414 GCA_036782555.1 Saprospiraceae bacterium | reverse complement strand
ATACTTTGATTAATCCTTGTTATGTATATACACCTTGCAGCATCACCGATTTTGTGGTGGAGCAAGATAGTGTGAGCTGTTTTGGAGAAGGGCTTTTTACGACATTTTCTTTTAATTCACAAAACTTCGGTTCTCAAGGTTTTAAAATAGTTGTAGAGCCTTACGGTGAAAGTTTTGAATATCAGATAGGAGATAATTATGAATTATCCTTGTTTTCCAATTGCATGGATAACTATATTATTACCATCATAGACAATATTGATACCACTTGTCGCGCTACATTTGATTTTGGTCAGGCATGCTGTCCGTGTGAGATAGGTTTTGATGTCGCAGCGTCTGCATGTACCAATGGGTGTTTTGATGCCGAAATTATTGTCAATTATGTAGAGGGAAGCTGTGTAACTTTTGATTCTTTATCTCTTATCTTAGAAGTGGATGGGATGACGTTGAGTGTGCATGATGATGGGTCTACCCTTACTGTACCCAATATATGTAGTACTGACTCTGTTATAGCTTTCACCATCTGTGTGGATGGTTCACCAGATGAGTGTACAACTCAGTACATTTCTAATCCTTGTTATGTCGTTGATAGTGTTTGCCATTTTATATCTTTCAATCCTATAGCGTTTATTGATTCGTGTGTGGACAATGAAGTTTACATTACCTTTGAATATCAAGTGGAAAATCCCGGTATGACAGGTTATACTATTCTGATGAATAACGACACTTTGGATTCTGGAACATACCCTAATATTATTAGTCTATGGGTTCCTAGTTTTTGTGACTCTAATGCGGTTTTTACAATTATTGACAATGATGATGCTAACTGTTTTGATACCCAATTCCTAGATATTTGTTGTGAAGATATCCCCTTATTGTGTGTCATAACAAATTTTGAAATTGAATTAGAAACCTTAAATGACGACAATTTACAATTAAGAGTGTTTTTTGGGTGGTCTCCTGATCAAGGTACGGATGAAACGGGATTATTAACCCTGCAAAACACAGAAATCACAAACCGTTTAGTCTTCAATGGCAGTACTGTCCATTTAACAAATTACACCCTTGATAGCCTCATGGGTACTGTTTGTTTTCCTGAATGTTTAGACACTTGTATTTCATTTAACGTCCTCAATCCGTTATCTACTTCAGTCTATGGGGTTGAAAATTCAACACTTAAAGTCATATCTGGAATTAATCAATTGTCGATAATCAACTCAACATCTTCTGATGCGCACATTGAAATTTATTCTATGCAAGGCATTCTCCTTCTTAAAAAACCAGTGAAGGTAGGAAAAGAAAGTATAGAAATAAATAATTTAATTTCCGGTATTTATTTTGTGAAGTTATATAATAATGAACATGAAGTCAACAAAAAAATAGCCATCATTGCTTACTAGACAATATATGAATGATATTTATTCAACCCTAATTATTCAATATTATTTCGTTAATAGGGTTCAAACAAAAAAACCAAGAATATTATAGAAATAAGCTTGGGGTTTTTCAATAAGAGGCTGTGATGTAAATTACAGCCTCTATTTTAGGGAGGCTCCTCAATTTTTTCTTATAATTCAACTTCATCTTCAGACTTATATCCGCTATGTGCATAAACTATTTCTCCTTTTTGATTGAGTAAAAACCCCTTCGAAAGATTGGGGCGTTTTCAAACAAAGAGTACATAAAAAAATATACTTCTCTATATTTTATTGTGCTTTTTATAGTCCCAAACTTTTTATTTTTATAAAAGGGGAAACGCCTACTCTACCTCTATTTCCCTGTAGGCCTTATACACCCTCAACTCACCAAATGAAAAATCTTCTCCCGCTTGCTCTTTCGCTTCGGATAATGAGGGTGGAAATGTCTCAAATATTTTGTCGAGTTCTCGTATTCTATCCTCTGTGAGAATTTCGTGAATAGTGACTTTCCCCTCAGCGATAAATCTGGCCAAATGTCCTTCTATGGTGTTTTTAGTGAGTTTGCGTTCCTGGGCTATTTCTTCCATAGATTTCTTTTCTTGCCATAACTGGAAAGTAATCTCATAGGTCGATTCTTTAGGTGGCTTTTTGGCTTTTTTCGGTTGAGTATAAAAGTCCATCTCTCTTATATCCATATCTACATCCGATATTAGTTGTGATTTTTTGACCTCTTGCAGGATTAATTTGACTTTGTTACTTTTATAGTTTTTTATAAAGTCGTCAATTATATTGTTTTTAGATATCTCTCTTTCTTCCAATAATTGAACACAAATATTTTTGATTTTGGACATATCCAATATTTGCGTTGTCAATTGGCTTTCTATTTCTTGGACTTCTTTAAGATAGTCTTTGGCTTTTTTGATATTTCTTAGCTCTACTATCTTCCGGAACAATTGGTCTAAAAGAGGATCTAGTTTATTAAAAAAATAGGTATACGCACCGAGTAATTTTGTTTTTAATGTTTGTGTACTTCGCTCTGTATGCGAAAAATAATGATTCAACCAACTTAAAAATTTTTCACTAACCTCATTGACCTCCCGAAATTTTGTGTCACACTCTTGAGCCCATGCGATGTGTTTACTTTTCTCGGCCAGTTGGGACGAAAAATGATAAGTGACATAGTGTTTTGACCATGAGTCAAACAGTTCTTTAGTACTATAAGCGCGATGAATCGTATCGTAAATATAACGCATACTTTCCGATTTGAGTACTGTGGTGAGTTGTTCAGGAGTCGTTTCTTGTTGCGCATATTGGGTGACATCTTCAGAGTTTTTGATTCCTCTTAGACTCAATTCATCTGTTAAGACTAGTCCATCCAAACTCGTCAATCTGGATAGAGCGACATACGCCTGCCCGGGTTGAAACACTTCATTGATATCCAAAATTGCTTTGTCAAAGGTTAGACCTTGACTTTTATGTACGGTAATAGCCCAGGCTAATTTTAATGGATATTGTACAAATGTACCTATCACTTCTTCTTCTATTTCTTGCGTATTAGAATTGACCTTATACCGCACATTGGTCCACTCGTATTTTTCTACATCTATAGTCATGCCATCATCACATCTGACTATAATTTCTTGTGTACCTATGGTTTCTACTATACCCATTTTTCCATTAAAAAATCGTTTTTCTTCACCTATATCGTTTTTAATAAACATCACCCTAGCACCTTTTTTAAGAGATAGGATGGGTTCTATGGGATATATCTTATCAGAGAAATCTCCCTCTATTTCTGCGTGATATGTATAAATTTTGTTCTGCAGGCTATTTAATTTTTGTAAATTGATATCATCTGCCTTCCTATTATGCGTCGTTAAGAAAATATAGCCCTCGTTCAAAAAGTGATTATAGTTATGTTGAATATAATTATTAAGAACCAGACTTTCTTCGGGTCCCATTTGGTTTTGACGTAGTTTATTGAGAAGATTTATAAAGTCTTCATCTTTTTGACGGTATATCTTTTTGAGCTCTATATAAAGGGGTTGTATACGTTGTGCTACGTGCGAATTAAAAAAGAAAATGCTTTGGTAATAATTACTCAAAATAGCCCACTCATCGGGTTTTACCACGGGAGGCAGCTGTTGTAAGTCGCCTATGAAAAGCACTTGGACTCCTCCCATAGGTAGAACATTTTTCCTGATTTTGCGGAGGACTAAATCCATAGCATCTAATAAATCCGCCCTAAGCATGCTGACTTCATCTATGACCAATAACTCCATGGCTCTAATGACACTTTGCTTAGATCCACTCATTTTAAAGGATTTTTGTAGGGTTTGAACTGTATCCATTGATGTTTGTGATAAGTCACCGATGTAATTTTGATCAGGTATAAATCCTTTGGGGGCCAACTGAAACATCGAATGAATAGTAACGCCACCCGCATTGAGAGCCGCAATACCTGTTGGCGCTACCACTACTGTATTTTTATGGGTATTGTCAAGTAGATGTTTTAATAATGTTGTTTTTCCGCTTCCTGCTTTACCCGTTAGAAAAACAGACTTGTTAGTTTGATTTATAAGCCTTATCGTTTGTTCAGCTTGTGTATTATTAGAGAAAGACACCATTTCGTTGTTTTTAGCACAAACTTAGATAAAAGATTCTAAATAAACAACATATACTGTAAAACTTCAACTATTAAAAAGGAAAGTCGAAGATTATGTCACTGTTCCATACTTTTCAAAAATACAAATTAAAACGGACTTTATACATTGTACGCGAATGACACGCATTGAAATCATACTTAATTCCGTCGTTCATGAAGTCAATTAATGTTACTTTTGAGAAAAAATCTATTCTTAATGTCACCTATGAACTTAGTTTATCAGATATTATAGATTTTTTTCAATTTTTTTATATAAAGAAAAGGTTTCTTATCTAGCAAAACTAAATTATTAAGACAATGAATATAAAGAACTATATTAGAAAATTGTATTTCATGAATAAAAAAGTAAAATGATATCAAATGTGTATAATTCTATTGTATTTTAATATAATGAAAAAATCTAGTGATCTGACTAGTTGATTTGGTAATTCGTTCATTTCTTCCTCTGGTAAATAATAGCCTTTATTCGTCCTGACTCAGCTGACCATATTTCTTCAAAATGTATGTGAATATATTCCAAATCCATTGACTTTATGCTATTCATAATATTAGAATAAAATAGGTATTCATCAGATCTATAATCCATAGCTTTCATCGATCTGTCATCGTCACTTAATGCAATGTGCTTTTCGCTATTAATCGCAGGAAAGGAGGTGCCTACACTCTCCATGGCAATGTTGTTTTTGTCCATAAACGCCAATGCTTCCGTTCGCAAACCGTGGTAGGGTAAATGTATAAGACTGGCCTCCCAATCATGAGAATAGCTCAGCCTGAAATCGGAAAAATGCAAGATAGATTGATGAAATATTATCAGTACAAACACTACTTTAACTGCCATTTTTGGGACAAAACGATGGCTTGAGAATACACCAACAGAAAGAAAAGCCATCATATATATAGGCCAGAAATATCGGTTTGCACTGAGTTGACTAAACGGCATAGTGAATACTAAAAGAACTGATGTGACAAATAAGAAAAGTCTCAAAAGTGAAAAACCGGTCACAACCTGATGCCTTCTAGTTGTATACAAAAGGTAAATCAATAATAATAGCAATAAAACTTTGCCCGACTCTATCCATCTATACAGAAAAATTAATAGATTTTTTCCAATGCCTATTGCATTGACACCACTAAAACTGCTTGACCAAGGTGAATCTGAATGAAACCCAATCCATCTTACGTGCAAAAAATGGACAATTAAAAAACCCATAAATACAGTGCTTCCAATCCATATGGGTAGATAGGTCTTAATGAGGTCCTCCCATTTTCCTTTTTTTATCACTAGATGCTCATAAATTACAAAAAGACCAAAAGCAAAAAGCACCATAGCTCCTCGCATACTCACTAGAGGTAATAATATGCCTCCTAATAACAGCCATTTAAAATCTAAGGTATAATAAGAATAAGTCAGGGACAAAAAAGCACTTGCTAGTATGATATCCGGACTCATAATAATAGACTGTGACAAAAAAATTGGTTCGGTAAGCAAAATAAAAATCCATAAAAATCGAATAATTTTATCTTGAATAAACAGATGAGCCATTTTCCAGATAAGATATATATATATAAATACAAAAGGAAGAAAGGCCAGATGTGAAACAAAGAGGGATTTTTTAAAAATTAACCAAAATAGACAGAGATACATTCCAACTAAAGGTGGATGTCCGCTATCGAGTTCCTCTGGCAGAAAAAAGCCGAAGAGACCATTTTCATAATAATATTGGGCTTGTTTTGAACTAAGCTGAATGCTGTCCCAAAAAAAGACTTGATTGAATGAAAGAAGTAAAAAGAGACAACTCCCCAAGAAAGCTAATATTATACCTTGTGAAGATTGAGAATATGCAGACATCATGACAAAATTTCAACAAAATTACATAAAAAAATCCATTTTCCAGTATTTGGGAGAATAAACCGAAACTATTCGGTAGCTCTCTTGAAAATTCATAATTAATCCTCAATATGCAGTAGTCTTTTGATCAATGGCTTGATAATTTATACAAAGATATCTTCCAAGTTTTCACATTTTTATAGGGATGTATTACAGTGATTTAACCCGCATTATGCATTAGAATTTCGTTATAGCCTGTCCAGCTTTAGCGGGAAGAAGCTAAAATGCAATAAATCAGCTATTTATATTCGAAAAGCGTAGCACCGCTACGGTTACAGAAGATAAATAGGCGAAGCTTCTGATTTGCAGCAGTTTAGCTTCGGAATAGATTTTCTAATACATAATGCGGGATTAAGATAGTGTTATATAGTAGAAAATCTATAACCTAAATATACAAAAAGTGGGTTAAAATTAACCCACTTTCTTATATAATTTGCGTTAAACGCACCCTTGATACACTTAAAAACAAGTTTAGGTTATTTAAAAAATCCTTTCATCACAGACTTAAGCGCTGCATTGACCAATTGATCTTTTAGACCTCCCCCTTGCTTGTTTCCTGTAAGAATGGAAGTTAATACGTTTTGAACTGTTGGTTGTTGATTTACAGATTTAGTGGCGCCTGTTAAAATATCCAATAAACCGCCTCCACTTTGCTCAGCTTGTGGTTGCTGTCTTGCTTTGCCTAACATGCCTAAAAGTACGGGAGCCAGCATAGCCATTATTTTCATGATTTTTCCAGTATCTATTCCACTTGCCTCTGATATTGATAGCGCAGCGGTTTCTTCTTCTCCCTTGAAAAGGTGAGATAAAATGCCCATACCGTTAGCTGTCTTTGGATTGCTTGGTGTAAAGTTACCACTCAAAAATCCACTCAAATTATCTAATATGCTACCGTCATGATCTCTTTCTAATGCTTTTTCCAAGCTTTGTTGTCCTTCTGGCGTAGCTGCATTATTAGTCACCGCATTCAATAGTGTACCCATAATACCATCTATTGCAGTCTGGGCTTGCTGTGGGTTTTGCACACCCAATTGCTGGCTAATTTGCCCAACTATAACATCTTTCAGTGGTCCTTGAAATAAATCTGTAATATTCATTTTGTAAAAATTAATTGGTTAAAAAATTATACCCCGGAATCAAATATATTGATAAACGTGACTATTTCGTTTATAGTAACAAAGGTAGGAAAAAATTAACTATTATTAACAATTGAATTTATATAATTCATATTAATAATTGGCTCAAAGGAATGATCTTAAATTTTCGGAACGATATTTGTAATATTATATTAAATAAAAATTTAATGCGTATGACTCGTTATGTTTTCAGTATTGGTTTAGTTTTTTTATTTCTTTTACCCAAAATTGCTTGGGCTAATAAAAAATTACTTGATGACTATATATCTAATTATAAATATATTGCCATTTCTGAAATGAAGAGAACAGGTATTCCAGCCAGCATAAAGCTAGCACAAGGTATACTAGAATCTGACATGGGAAGGAGCCCTTTAGCCACCTTAGCAAATAATCATTTTGGAATTAAATGCGGCGCGAATTGGGAAGGTGAAGTCTATTTCAAACATGATGATGACAAAGACGAAAAAGGTCAAATAATTGAAAGCTGTTTTCGGGCATTTGACTCAGCTCAAGAATCTTATGTAGCGCATTCTGAATTTTTAAGAGACCCAAATAAAAAATCTCGTTATAGTTTTCTATTTGAGCTGGGCTCTCAAGACTATGAAGGTTGGGCCAATGGACTTAAATTTGCTGGGTATGCTACAGATCCTCAATACCCTGCTAAATTAATTAAACTTATTAAAACCCACCAGTTATATTTATTGGATGAAGCCACACAAATAAACCTAAATGACAGCGAAGTTTTGGCGACTACACATCAAAGTAAAAAAAGTAGTTTGAATGAACATACACAAAATTCTCAAATTCAGAATAAAAAAGAAAAAAAATCCAAAACGTCAATAATTAATGGACTTTACATGGTCTATAGTCAACAGGGTGAAAGTATAAGAAAAATATCACAACGAACGGGGAAAACAGTATTTGACCTATTGGAATATAATGAAGGTATTTCTTCATTGGATGCCGTTTTGAATGAAGGAGATATCATTTTTTTAGAGAAAAAGAAAAAGGCTTATTATGGTGACGATGCCGAGTATTACACTGTAAAAGGTCAAGAAAGTTTATATCAAATAAGCCAAATGTTTGGAATTAGGTTAGAAAGTTTATTAGCCAAAAACAACTTGCCAGAAAATGCTGTTCCCAATAGAGGGGCTCAAATAAGTCTAGTGAGACATTTATCTTCTGATGAGACACCTCCTTTTACTTGGATAGAAAAATTTGATTCTTATGTTGATATGGGCGATTTAAAATAATGGAAAACGAATCTATAAGTTTAAATAAATATATAAGTGATACAGGGCATTGTTCGCGAAGAGAAGCGGATAAACTCATAGAAGAAGGTCGTGTCAAAATAAATAATGTCGTGGCCCGAAAAGGTAACAGAGTGGGACCTGATGATAAAGTATTTTTAGATGACCAACAAATAGGTATCAAGGCCGAGCCCATCTATATCGCTCTGCACAAACCCGTAGGTATCGTGTGTACCACAGATGAGCGCGAACCTGATAATGTCATACAATACATGAATTATCCTGAGCGAATATTTCCCATCGGTAGATTAGATAAAATGTCTCAAGGCTTACTCTTGTTGACTAATGATGGGGATATCGTAAATAAAATCTTGCGTGCTGGAAATTACCACGAAAAGGAATATATCGTAGAAGTCAATAAAACAATAGATAATGCTTTTGTAAAGACTATGGCAACAGGTGTACCTATATTAGAAACGGTCACAAGACCTTGTAAAGTTCAAAAAATAGATGATTACACATTTAATATCATTTTGACACAGGGTCTCAACAGACAGATACGTCGTATGTGTGAGTTTTTGGGCTATCGTGTCAAAACACTGACAAGAACCAGAATCATGGATATCACATTGGATGCAATTCCTTACGATACTTGGAGATATCTGACACCCAATGAAATCAAAAGAATGATGGAAGTGGTCAAAGATTCGAGAGGGTAGTCAATAATAAAATACCGCTTTGTATTTACAATTTACCTAATAATCTGGTATATATTTTCTTACCTAATAGACTCATAAAAGGTAATCCTATCTCTTCGTATTCATACTTTCCATCATTATATATCATATTTTCATTGACGTGTATGACAGCTGTCAGGAAAAAACCTTCTTGTGTTTTTGTGTTTTCTATATAAGCACAATCCAAAAGATAACCATAAGCCATGCCGCTTTTATTGTATATTTTGATATGTTCCGTAATATTCATTTTGGTATCGCCAAACATAAAAAACTTGACGTAACTATCATAATAGGTAGAATCTTGAGCTAAGAAAGGATATGTCTTGGGAACATCTGACATGGCTTTTTTTAGAAAAGAATAATCTTCTTCTTTAAGAGCAAAGCGTTCCTCCTCGGGGAAATAATCAGGCAAAATAACTTTCTGTAAGGTACGCTCCATATCCAAAAGGTTATAATAATTTTTGGGTCTGAAGTCAAAAGGACCGTCAACAATCTGCCCGTCATTATTCATATATCCGAGACCTTTGAGAGCTTCCTTAGCTTGATGAAACCATATTTTTTCAGAAACTATTTCTGGTTTATCATATAGGACTGTACGATCTCTAAAAAACCTTATATTATTAGTAGTCCGGTTATCCATTATTGATAAACCCGGTACAGATAGTCTATGATTAATGACAGATGTAGTAAAAGTTTTATTTTTAATGAGACTTTCATTGATATAATCCGGACCTAGAAATTCATAAAGTCTATTGTAATCATCATTACCACTTATAGCAAATACACGTTGGATATATCGTTCCAATGTAGGTTTTCCATGTTTTGTAGTCTCATCTTTGATAGCTCCTAACATTTTGTTATTCACCATAGCTGTGAGCATGACGTCATCTATTTTTAAATCCTTTCCCTCCCTTTCGATTTCGTTGAGTCTTTGTAAAGTCAATATAGCCACCGGTAATTTCACTGTAGAAGCGGGATAAAAATAAATACTGTCATTAATATTAAAGTATTCAGAATTGAAAGTTTTACTTTTTTTATCCACTGTGGTCAATATGATGCGCACCTCATGTAATGGATTTTCTATTACTGATTTTAAAAATTTATCCTTTTTAATGGTCTTTTCCAATACTTTATTGGAAGAGCAAGATGTAAAGAAAATACTCGTGACTAAGAAAAAAATATAGAATAAGGAGATACTTTTCATTGATAAAGGTTAAAGGGTGATGATATCAAACTGCATTAATAATGCAAAAATAACGATAAATATCAATAATCGGTACGCCCAAAGGGAAATATCTTTTCGACCTGTGCCATAGGCGGCTGTCAAATAGCCACCAATACTCTGACCAATAGCCATCAAAAAACCTATTTTCCAATCTACTAAACCGTGATAGGCAAAGATAAGTAATACAATAATAGTATATAGTGTGACAATAAATGTTTTGATAGCATTAGATGTCATTATATCAAAACGGGCCAATAACACCAAAACCGCTATGAAAAAAATACCCATACCCATCTGTATAAATCCACCATAAAAGCCTAAAGCAAAAAACGCAGGAACACTCACCCAATAGGGTAATTTTAAAGGTTCTGAGTCATGAATCCATCTTTGAGGCTTGACCAATATAACCACAAGCATCACCAACATCAAGTATTTAAAAACAAACATAAATTGTTCATTGGACACCAAAGTGGCAACATAAACGCCACTGATCGCACCCAACATAGTCCAAATGATGATGGTCTTGGACTCCTTTATATTCAATAGATTGTGTTTTCGAAACCCAAAAGAACTGGCCGCACTTTGTAGAAATACTCCTACTCTATTAGTACCATTTGCAATATTGCCTGGTAAACCAATAAGATCCGTCAACAATGATAAGGTTATGAGAGAGCCATTACCTGCGAGTGTATTAATGGCTCCAGCTATAAAACTACCTACAAAAGCTAGGAAAAATTGAAAAAGTGTTAAGTCATTCACTGAGATTCTTCTTTTATCTCCTGACACAGTTCTACTAATACTCCGTGGGTGCCTTTAGGGTGAACAAAACATATTAGTTTGTTATCAGCTCCTTTTTTGGGCTCTTCGTTTAGGATGATAAAACCTTCTTGGCGCAGTCGTTCCATCTCTTCATAAATATCCTCTACTTCAAAAGCTATATGATGAATGCCCTCTCCTTTTTTCTCAATAAATTTATGAATGGCACTATTGTCACTAGTAGCTGATAAAAGTTCTATTTTATTTTCTCCTACCATAAAAAATGAAGTCATGACACTTTCAGAAGTTACTTCTTCTCTTTTATATGGAGCTGTACCTAAAAGTTTTTCATAAAGCAATTCTGCTTCGTCCATGTTTTTTATGGCTATACCTATATGTTCTATTTTTTCCAACATGGTTTTATTATTTCCATTTGATATTACATCCAGCACTAGGGTATTGCTTTTTTAATGGAGACTCTCCACGTAGCATTACTTCTAGAGCTAATCTTAAGTCAATCCCATTGAGAGGCTTGTCATTACCTGGTCTAGACTCATCTAATCTCCCTCTATAAACCAAAAGGTCGTTTTCGTCAAATACATAAATATCTGGGGTGCATGCAGCATCATAAGCTTTGGCTACTTGTTGAGATGCATCGTAGAGATACGGAAATGGGTATCTCAAAACCTTAGCAATTAACTTCATTTTATCGGGTGCGTCATCGGCATATTTATCTACATCATTACTACTGATAGCTACAAAACCCACTGATTTTTGTCCGTATTGTTGAGCTAACCTGACCAATTCTTCATTGACGTGAATAACGTAAGGACAATGATTGCATATAAAAAGTACGACCGTCCCATTTTTTCCTTTGATGTCCTCAAAAGTAACATTTCGTCCAGATACAGTATCTGGTAGACTAAATGTGGGTGCTTTTGTACCCAAGGGAAGCATATTGGATTCTACTAAAGCCATAATTAATTATTGTATTTTTTAAAATGCAAAGATAATACTTGCTATTTTATTTTGTGTAATCAAGATGAGTTCTTTTGATAATAATAAAAAAGCCTTTTCTAACATAAGTCAAAAAAGGCTTCATATATTCTTTTTCTTACGCTGTATTATTCAGCCGCTACTGGTGGTTTAGCTTCTACCATGATTTGCAACTTGATCTCGTCATTGATAAATTTATCACCTAAATTATCAAATATACTTTTTGAACCATAGTTTACACCCCATTCAGTTCTATTGATCATAAACTGTTCAGTTGTCACAACTACATTATCCGCTGCTACAGTAATGTTTGCTGGGATAGTAATCTCTTTAGTAATATCTCTGATAGTTAAGTTTCCTTTGACATCACTATTATAAGTTTGTCCTGATGTAGGCGTCACACTCACTATCTCAAATTTAGCTGTTGGGTATTTTGCTACGTTAAAGAAGTGATCAGCCTCCTCAGGCTTAGCTGTTCCTATTAAGTGACTTTCTAAATAACCTTTCTCATCACCTTGTAGATCCAATACAGTAATTGTTTTCATGTCGATAGTAAAGTTTCCAGCTGTTACTGCACCATTAGCAACAGATAAAGTACCTTCAGAAATACTAATACTACCATTGTGAGTGCCCGTTGGTTTGCTACCTTCCCAATTGATTTTTGCTGCATCAGGAGAAACCGTATAGTCAACTCCAACAGCCTCCGCTGCCACTTCCGTAGCGTCAGAAGTTGGTTCTGGATTGTTTTTACACGACGTAAATGCTATTGCCATCATCGCCACTAAGAATAAATTTGATAAAAACTTCATAAGAAAATTTGATTTTAAGTATAAAAATATTTGTTACTCATTCCTAATCACATTGTGTTAAGAATACCGAGCCAATAACTGATTAGTAACTGAATATGTTTTATAAATTTTGCTAATAAATCACAACGACTTGTTAAGCATTTTGGAGAGCACAAAAGATTTGACTTGTTCCAAACTATTGAGTATTTTTACATCGCTTGGAAGCTTAATTTTTTGACTTGATGTCTGAAATCCTGATATTAAAATCTGAGCTTCAGATGCATTTTTTGCTAAGTCATCTATATAAGGTTGTAGAGGTGTCTCTGAAAAACTGTCGTTGAATATTGTAAAGATAAAATGGGGTTCAAATATATTTTTACCTTCCAGAACATCAATAATTGGGACATTGGTTCCCAGGTTAACAACTTTTACATTATTTTTTACCAAAATATACTGTAAGTAAAGTAGACTTAGCTCATGTGTTTCGTATTCTGGTAAATATATAAGACAACGTGTTCCATTCAGTTTTTCACAGCTTATAATTTTATCAATTTCTACTATTATCTTTCGTTTTATTATATTACTGACAAAGTTTTCGTGTACGCTTTTGACAGAGCCAGCCATCCACATTGTACTCAATTTGTCTAAAAGAGGATAAAGAACATTATTTATTGTTTTTTCAAACCCTTCCGCTTTTATTTGGTGGTCAATTATTAAATTAAACTTGGACTCGTCCAACTCAAACATAGCCATCATCATAGAATCTATTTGGTCTTCAAACCCAAAACCCACTTCATTTAATTCTGCAACTTTTTGTTTGATTTCATTTTCAGACATTTCAGCTATTTTAGAGATTTTGACTCCTTTACGATTTAGCAAACTGATGTTTAAAATCTTTTGTAAATCTTCGTCTCTATAATATCTGATATTTGTATCTGTCCTGCTAGGACTAAATATGCTGTAGCGTTTCTCCCATATTCGGAGTGTGTGGGCTTTGATACCCGACAGACTTTCCAAATCCTTGATTGAATAAGCTACCATTGATAGATGAGTTAAATAATTGATTAGTTTAAATAATTAATAATCGGGTATAAGTTTTTATATACATTATAAAACCATTTACCCGATTCAATAATTTCCCCACAACACTAAGAGAAATAATTTGTTTAAATATTGGTTCGAAAAGATAATAGCAATATTTTTTATGCTTGTTTAATATAAAAACTAACTTGATACATATGCTTAATATTCAATGCTTTACATTTAACGACTTTCAAGAAAACACTTATATTGTGTACGATGAGAGTAGGGATTGTGTCATAATTGACCCTGGTTGTAATAATAAATACGAAAGAGAACACCTTAGTCTATTTATTCAGGATAATTTATTGATGCCAAAACACTTACTCAATACGCATTGTCACATTGATCACATTCTGGGCAATAAATACGTCGCTGATACATACAATCTTAAACTAACATCGCATAAAAAAGAAGCGCAAGTCTTAGCAGTTGGGCAGAATACAGCCAATATGTATCACATTCCGTATGAAATTTCTCCAGAAATAGAAATATTTATTGATGAGGGAGATATCATTAAGTTTGGACACTCTGAACTCAGTGTGTTATTCACTCCAGGACATTCTCCCGCTAGTATCTCATTTGTAAATATTGAAGCAAAACTATGTATCTCAGGTGATGTTTTGTTTCAGGGAAGTATAGGTAGGACAGATCTCCCAGGTGGTAATTTTGAAACATTAACAAGGGTCATAAAATCTAAAATATTTTCCCTTCCCGACGATACTATAGTTTACCCCGGACATGGCCCTGAAACAACTGTTGGGATAGAAAAAAGAACTAATCCATTTTTTCAATAAGTTATCTTTTTAGAAATATCAAAACCTACTTTATTATTTTACGTTATGGTCTTGAATTCAATACATTATTTATATTGATGGAAATTATCTTATTTAATTCAAATTTTTTGGCGTGATTAATACCGATGTATTAGTGATTGGTGCAGGTGTAGCGGGTTTTACATTTGCAATAAAAATGGCTGAAGCTCGACCTGATTTAAAGATCACGGTCTTAACTAAGTCTAATGAAAAAGAATCCAACACAAGTTATGCTCAAGGAGGTGTAGCCGCAGTATGGGATGAGAACTTGGATGACTATCAAAAACACATTGAAGACACCTTAGATGCTGGAGATGGCCTTTGTAATCCAAAAATAGTAGAAATAGTAGTCAAAGAAGGCCCTCTAAGGGTGCAAGAAATCATAGAATGGGGTGCCAGATTTGATAAAAAAAATGATGGAAAATATAGTTTAGGTCGTGAAGGAGGCCATTCAGAAAACCGGATATTACATTATAAAGACCTTACAGGATGGGAAATACAGCGTGCACTAAATGAAAAAGTACGTCAATTTTCTAATATTGAATTTCATGAGTATTATTTTGCGATAGATATCATCACCCAGCATCATTTGGGAAAAAATGTCACAAGGCTGACACAGGATATTGAATGTTACGGAGCCTATGTACTCAATAAGAAGACCAATATCATAGAGACCATATTGTCCAAAGCTACTATTTTGGCTACTGGTGGTGCTGGTCAAGTATATCGAAGTACAACCAATCCAACTATTGCCACTGGTGATGGTATAGCGATGGTGTATCGTGCTAAAGGTAGAGTAGCCAATATGGAATTTGTACAGTTTCATCCCACATCATTATACAATCCAGCTGGTGACAATCCCTCTTTTTTGGTATCTGAAGCTGTAAGAGGATTCGGTGGTATATTGAAAACAACTGATGGTGAGGAGTTTATGCACAAATATGATAAAAGATTGTCTTTGGCCCCTCGCGATATTGTAGCTCGTGCCATAGACAACGAGATGAAAATACGTGGTGACGAACACGAATTTTTGGATTGTACACACCTCAATGAAGAGGAGTTTTACAAACATTTTCCAACTATCACGGACAAATGCAGAAGTATTGGAATAGACCCTATGAAAGACTTTATACCCGTTGTACCTGCTTGCCATTATATTTGCGGAGGTATATTGACTGACGAAATGGGCAAAACATCTATTAATAGACTTTATGCTGCTGGAGAATGTACAAACACAGGACTTCACGGTGCCAATAGATTGGCTTCCAATTCTCTTTTGGAAGGATTAGTCTTTGGTGAAAGAATACAGAAGGACCTAGTCAACAAGATTGACCAGTGGCAGATACAATCCAATATACCTAAGTGGAATGCAGAAGGTACCACTGAGCCCAAAGAAATGGTACTTATTACACAAACTCAAAAAGAACTCAAGGAAATTATGAGTTATTATGTGGGAATTGTCCGGACGGATGTGCGTCTAAAGAGAGCTTTGGATAGATTACATTTGTTGTATTCTGAAACTGAAGAATTATACCTTACTACCGTTATTTCGCCTCAGCTGTCAGAATTGCGCAATCTTATTACCATAGCCTATCTTGTGACACGTGGCGCACAGATGCGTAAGGAGAGTAGAGGTTTGCATTACAATACCGACCATCCTGAAATGTATAGTTATTTAGAAAACACCATCTTGTAAATAGCACGACAGAATGAAATCAGAAAATGTAAATAAAGATAAAATCCTATTTAAAAATTGGTTAGAAAAACTTCAACAAGAATCATGGCACCTAGAACTCATCATATCTGGATTTGCCATATTTGCAATACATTCATTGAAACCTTTTTTGCAAGAATTAGAGTTTTTTCGTTATGAATTTTTAACTGATAGCTCTACAGTATTTATCTTTGTATTTTTTAATCTTATCCTTAATGTTGGATGGAAACTTTTTTTTATCAATCTCATCATTCATGTTATATTTAGAGGATTATGGATTGGAGCCATTGGTTTAAGGTCTGTATCAGGAGATATCGACTATAACTCCCTTAAGTTTTCGCAGCGATTTCATGACTATTTGCTCAAAAAAATGGGTAGCTTTGATGACTATATTGAAAGATTGGAAAGGTTCTGTAGTACTGTCTTTTCCTTTACATTTTTATTATTTCTCATTTTTGTTTCTGTTCTTCTTTTTATGGGTTTTGGTTTACTTATTGTAAGTCTTACAGACGCGTATCAAGCAGGTTATCAAAGCCAAACTGGCGAATCTATTAATACTTCTAGTGGTTTACAACCATTATTAGCGCTCATACTTATGGTGTATCTTATTTTGGGTGTGATTGTGTTTTTAGATTTAATATTTAATGGAGCGTTCAAAAAAATAAACGACAATATTTTTTCTAAAGTGTATTTTTATATTTATAAATTTTACAGTACGATAACATTGTCTTTTTTATATCGACCATTGTTGTATAATTTTTTAGATAATAAATATACACGAAAGTTCTTTTATTTTTCAATACCTTATCTCTTCATCTTAATTATTTATGATAACGCTTTCGTCAACAGAACCAATCCTTTCATGCCAAATTCGACAGTTCTGATGGAGAGTGGGCATATGATAGATGACTACTATTACGATGATTTAAGATCCATTTTGCTATCCAACACGGCAGTAAAACCACAAAACAATAAAAAAGAATTTTTACCTTGGGTTTCGCTTTCGCAATATAAAGTGAATGGAAATTTTATCGAGATATTTTTTAAACAAACAAGATCAACGATAAAAAACCTTGAAAAAAGTAAAAATTTAAAACCTATCCATAAAAAAGGAATTCAAATTTTTGAAAATGAAGATGAATATTTTGTTGCACCAGATATAAAAAAACAAGTTGAAGACTGGGAAGTTCAACTAAAAGCTATCAATGAAGAAAAAAGAATAAAAAGAAGATTGTCTCGGAAGGATTCCAACCCTGAATATCAGGTTCAAATAGATTCACTTGAAGCCAGTGCATCAGAGATATCACTTCTTATAAAGTCACAACTCAAGAGATCTAGGGAGGAATATATGATTCAACTCAAGAAAGAAATGATATCAAATATGACAATTAAGATAAATGAGGAAATATATCCACTAGATAATTGCTTTTTTTATAAGCACCCACACTTTGGCGAACAAGGTGTTAAATGCATCTTACCAATAGATTCTTTAGACAAAAGCGTCCATTATATTAAAATATTAAGAAATTATTGGACTAAAAATAACGAAATTGAAACAGATTCATTAATTTTACCCTTTATTAATAATTAAAATCAAAACAAAATGGACTTAAACACTTATTGGGTAAAATATGGTTTACTACTTGCTGCCGTTTCTATAGTCATTGCTCTGATAAGTTTTTATCTTTTTCCCATGGGTATCTGGACACAATTTGGTCTCAGTTTGCTCATTTATGTAGGTTTTATGGTTATGGCTGCCAAAGATCAAAGAGAAAAAAATGGTGGTATTATCAATTTTGGGGATGCCTTTAAAACTGTATTTTTTACAGGTTTAGTCGGTAGTATAATTAGTATTTTATTTACATTAATTTGGATGAACCTTATAGATAACTCTCTTCCTGAAAAATTGGCAGAAATGGCAATGGATTCCACTAGAGACATGTTAGAAAAATTTGGTGCCGATGAAAACACTATAGCAGAAGCCATCGAAAAAGCTGAAGAAGAAATGGAAGGCAAGTTTACACCATTTAATTATATTTTGCAAGGTTTTCAAGGCATATTAATGGGACTAATACCTAGTGCTATAATAGCATTGATAATGAAGAAAGAAGAAACAATAGCTTAAAAATACAAAATGGCCCAACGTAAATATGACATTATACTCTTAGGCGCCACTGGATTCACAGGGCAGATTACAGCTGAGTATATATCTCGCCATGCGATAAAGGAAAATATCACTTGGGCTATAGCTGGCAGAAACAAGGAGAAGTTAGAAGCACTACACCTATCTATATCTGGTCAAAAGCCTGATATTTTAGTAGCGAACATTCATGATTTAGAGGGTCTCCATGAGGTAGTCGGTCAGGGTCATATTGTCATGAATGCTGCGGGGCCGTTTGCATTATATGGAATGCCTGTAATTAATGCATGCATCCTAGCTTCTACTCATTACTTGGACATTACTGGAGAGCCTTCTTTTGTAGCACAAGTATATGATGAGTGTTTCTACAAAGCCGAGGCCCAGAAGGTTTGCATAGTCAATTGTTGTGGTTTCGACAGCATACCTGCTGATTATGCCGCTTGGCTTACTGCCAAAGCTCTACCTAATAATACCCCAAAAAGGTTGTATGGATTTGTGCGCACTAATGCTACTTTTTCTGGTGGAACTTTGACAACGGCCATCAATGCTTTACACAATGATGCTCTAAAAGTTTCTTACAAAACCAAAATACCCAAACATCCAAATGCACCTAAAATTCCCCTAAAAATACATTTTAATAAAGTTGTTAATTCGTGGGCATTACCTATGCCTGTAGTGGATCCTTATATTATTAAACGAGGAATATATCGTATGCCTCAAGATTATGGGACTGCAACATCTTATGCTCAGTTTTGGCTGAGTAAGAGTTTTTACAAAATGGTAAAGACTATACTTCCTATAAGTATAGCCATGATAGGTATAAAATTTAAGCCCTTTAGAGAGATGCTTTTAAGAAAATTTCAACCAGGTACTGGACCTGATGCAGAGCGGAGGTCTAAATCTAAATTTGAAGTCATTTGTATAGGTAAATCTGGTGAAAAAACCGCAAAAACAGTATTTTCTGGTGCAGATCCTGGCTATGATGAGACAGCTAAGATGTTTTCGCAGTCCGCCTTTGTAATGAATGAAAAAATTAAAAACCGAACACTAAAATATGGGGTACTAACTCCTGTAGAGGCTTTTGGAAACTCACTTGTATTAAGGCTTATAAAGGAAGGTATAAAAATAGAAACCGATACTATTTAAAATACTATTAGTCATTTTTAATATTTCTGTTGAGTTTCAAACATTACAAAATATATTTGTTACTATAAATGTATTTTAAACATATTACTATAAATGAATATAGAAACTCAAAATATTGATGACATTACCTTAATAAAGAATTTTATTCACATCAAAGGTGCCCGATCTAACAATTTAAAGAATATTGAAGTATTCATTCCTAAGAATAAGTTAGTAGTGGTAACCGGTGTATCTGGCTCAGGTAAGTCGTCGTTAATAATAGATACTTTATATGCTGAAGGTCAAAGACGATATGTAGAAAGTTTATCTTCCTACGCTCGCCAGTTTTTAGATAGGATGAAAAAACCAGAAGTAGATTACATTAAGGGTATATGCCCAGCCATTGCCATAGAACAAAAAGTAAGCACGAGTAACGCAAGAAGCACTGTTGGGTCCATGACCGAAATATATGACTACCTTCGATTGCTATTTGCGCGTGTAGGTAAAACTATATCTCCTATATCGGGAGAGCTGGTCAAAAAGCACACAGTATCAGATGTCGTTGATTTCATATTTAATTTAGACATTGACACTAAAGTCCAATTATTTTCCCCAATAACTACAAAAACAGAAAGAAGCATAGGTCAAGAATTGGATCTGCTCATACAAAAAGGATATACGCGCGTCAAATGGCAAGGACAATTGACTCAAATTGAAGATCTTCTATCCAGTGATAATATTGATAAAGATGCAGAAATAAAGACTATAAGCTCAGAATTAATTCTACTGATTGATAGATTTGTAGTTAATGAAGATGGCGATAATAAAAACCGCGTAGCTGATTCAGTATTAGCTGCATTTTCTGAATCAGAGGGTGAATGCATAGTCTCTCTATTAAATGGAGAGGATTATAGTTTTAATAATCGTTTTGAGTTGGATGGATTACGATTTTTAGAACCAAACCCAATGCTGTTTAATTATAATAATCCTTATGGCGCTTGTCCAAAATGTGAGGGTTATGGAAAAATGATAGGTATAGACCCCGAAAAAGTTATTCCCGATGAATCCCTATCAATTTATCAAGATGCCGTAGCATGCTGGAGAGGAGAAAAGGGTAAAATTTGGCAGCAACAACTTATATCCAATGCTTCAAAATTTGATTTTCCTATACATAAACCTTATAACCAACTAACGGAAGAACAAAAGAATGCAATATGGAGTGGTAATAGATACTTTGGAGGTATAGACGCATTCTTTGATGATTTAGAGGCTAATATGTACAAGATACAAAATAGGGTTATCTTGTCGCGGTATAGAGGTAAAACGCATTGTAATGTTTGCAAAGGTGGTAGATTAAGAAAAGAAGCAACGTATGTAAAAGTAGGAGGTAGGAATATTACTGAACTTATTCATCTACCTTTAGAGGAGTTACTAGAATTTTTTATGAAATTAAATTTTAATACTCAGGAAATTATAATATCGGAAAGAATTTTAACTGAGATTAAAAATAGATTATTTACAATGGTAGATATAGGGTTAGGCTATTTAACATTGGACAGACAGGCATCTACTCTTAGTGGTGGCGAAACACAAAGGATTAATCTGACTCGGACTTTAGGTAGTAACCTCACTAATTCTCTATATATATTGGATGAACCTAGTGTAGGTCTTCATCCCAAAGATAGTGAAAACTTAGTGCGCGTGCTTAAGAGATTAAGAGATTTAGGCAATACCGTTGTAGTGATAGAACATGAGGAGGCTATCATTCGCCAAGCCGACCAAATTATTGAAATAGGTCCTAAAGCTGGTGTTCATGGTGGTAATTTAGTATTTAGTGGTGATTACGCTACTTTCATTTCTCAGTCACCTGGATTATTAACTGCAGCGTATTTAACAGGGAAAAAGCAAATAGCTTTGCCACCAGCGAAAAGAAAACATTTTGACCACATTCATATCAAAGGCGCTAAACAACATAATCTTAAATCCATAGAATGTAAGTTTCCTTTATATGCTATGACAGTAGTGACGGGCGTGTCTGGGTCTGGCAAAACATCGTTAGTAAAACATATTTTATATCCAGGTGTAAAGCATATAATTGGTGAACCTATCTCTCAAACTACTGGAAAACACGAAAGTATTAGCGGAGATGTAAGGAAAATAAAGAGTGTTGAGATGATAAATCAGAGTCCTTTGGGTCGTTCTTCCCGATCCAATCCTGTAACATACGTAAAGGCATACGATGATATAAGAAAGCTTTACAGTGCGCAGCAAGGCTCTAAGATCAGTGGTTTTGAACCAAAACATTTTTCCTTTAATGTTGAGGGTGGTAGATGTGAGGGATGTAAAGGAGAGGGCATACAGACAGTAGAAATGCAATTTTTGGCAGATGTAACTTTGTTATGCGAAGAATGCAATGGCAAAAGGTTTAAAAAGGAAGTTTTGGAAATAACCTATAATAACAAAAATATCTATGACATATTAGAAATGACAATAGAAGAGTCATTAAGTTTCTTTAAAGAAAATAAGAAAATAGTAACACGTCTTCAACCTCTTTATGATGTCGGCCTTGGATATATCCAACTTGGACAATCATCAAGTACGCTGTCTGGTGGCGAAGCCCAAAGAGTTAAATTAGCTAGTTTTTTAAATAAAGAATATGATTCTAAAAGTATGTTATTTATTTTTGATGAGCCTACCACAGGACTTCATTTTGATGATATATCTCAACTTATGATTGCTTTTAGGTCATTAATAGAAAGAGGACACACTGTAATCATAGTAGAACATAATACTGATGTTATTTCAGCCGCTGACTGGGTTATAGATTTAGGACCGGGTGGAGGCAAACATGGTGGCCATCTAGTCTTTCAAGGTTTACCTTCTGATTTAAAAAATATAAAAGAATCCTATACGGGTTCTTTTATGAAATAGTGTTTCTATGTTCCACGTGGAACATAGAAACACTATTTTGAACCTAACTTTTTCCTAACCTTTAGATATTATTTAGTATAATAACTAGATGAAATACACTATATCTTAAGCTTTTAATTATACCTTATTAGATTAAGTATTTATCCATTATAGTAATGTATACCAATAAAAAGACTCATCTATAAACTCTTCCTAATACATAATATCTAAACTATATTAAGTGTCCGAGAGAAACTTTTCCTGATTGCCCAGAGTCCCGTAAAAACAATAAGAAGAAAAGAAAGAAATCTATCATATTGCATATTTTTTTATTTATGTCTTTATAATTCTAAAAAATATAATATCTTTGCCTCGACAAATAAATTAGCAAAAAGGTCGGTGAATTTTCGCCGGCCTTTTTTTTGTGAATTACTAAACTAATATAATTATTTTTACGTATTATGTATCTCTTATTTTCTAGAGCTTAGCATATCTTCATCATAATATTATATTACAAGTTTGGATACTTGCCACAATAAAGCTTATTAATACTAATATTTATATAATAGAAAAGTAATAGTGTTTCCTTTACATTTTAACTTCCCTTATTACTTAAGTCGATTGTCTGTAATATTATATCGTAATTCTAATGATGACCGTCTCACTTTCTAACGGCAACAAACATATCTTCTTCATAAGATTAAGACCACTATAGACCTAACCTTTGATAAAACTAACGACCAAGATTAAAATTAATATTTTATCCCAAATATGATTAAACATAAATTTTCGTAGCCAGAAGAACTTAAATTGGATATGATAGAGATGCAAACCTCTTTTTAGAATAAAATAGTAGCTTGATTAATACCCAGAAAATATTACACAGATAAGTTAATTTTGTTTCACGTGAAACATTTCTCTATTTGACTACTATAACATCTTTTTTTGAAGAAAAAAAAGTATCATTCTCCACTCTAAAAATGAAATCTCTTAACGCTACATTAAATACAACCGGTTTTTCCATCATAGGAGCATGTCCACATTCATCCACTTTTACAAGTTCTGAACTTGCTATTAACTCGTGAAACTTTTCCCCAACCCAAATAGGTGTCACAGAATCTTGAACTCCCCATACTAACAACGTAGGCATTTTAATCAAATGTAATTTATCTTCCAGATTGTGCCTCACAGCCGATTTAGCTGTAGCCACTACACACATAGCCTTTTTAAGATCATTTACTGTATCATAAACTTCGTCTATAAGCTCTTGTGTTGCTACGTCTTTGTTATAAAATACAGACTCCGTTTTATGCCTTATGTAATCCTTATTACCCCTTTTAGGAAAAGTAGTTCCCATTGCGCTCTCAAAGAGTCCACTACTACCTGTCAAAATCAGACTATCCGTCTTTTCAGGTCTTTTTAATGCATATAATTGTGCTAAATGGCCTCCCAAAGAATTACCTAAGATGTGTACCTTACTGTAACCCTTATGATCTATAAACTCTTCTATATATTCTAAAAGCGTTGTCACAGATATCTTCCTAAACGATATTTCAAATAATGGAAGCATCGGTACTACAACGTTATGAGTTTTAGAAAACTCATTGATGATTCCCTCAAAGTTACTTAATGCCCCCATTAGACCATGCAAAAGTACCAACGGGACCCCATCTCCACCCGTTTCGATATACTTAAACTTACCCTCTTCACTTAAAGACTTATCAATCATAATCAAGGTTTTCTATTTTGTTTGCTATCTAATCTTACTGTAATAAATATTTTTACTAATTTGTTTAATAGTTATCTATTTTTGCTCTATCATCTCTATTAAAAAATACAAAAATTATAATACAACTTAGAAGGATAAGAGCCAACCCTTGATGTAAGACACCCCAAAAAACTGGTATACTTCCTACACTTTTCAAAACAGTAACTATACCTAACACTACTTGAAGCAATATAGATACAGCAAAAATTATTCCAACTTTTGATAAATATTCTTTTTTAGATATGACATATTTAAGTGCTAAAATTAAACCTATAATCAAAAATAGGTAAGCAGTCGTTCTATGCAGAAAATGGATAAGCGTAGATAAAAAGACATTTTTATCATAATTATTAAAATTTTCATAGTTCCAGTTTTGGACCTCGAACAGTATCGTGGGTATATACTCAGAGCCAATCTCAGGCCACGTAGGATACACTAAAGCCGCTTTCATGCCGGCCATTATACCGCCAAACAAAATTTGTACAACTAAAACAACACCTGTTAGGTATAACAAAGGAGATTTAGATAACCTACCACCTCTATCTGGAAAACGTGCATAAAGATATGACCAAAAAACAGCGGCAAAAACTGACAATGCTATTAACAAGTGTAGAGACAATTTATAAGCATTTACCCATGGTCTCTCCACTAAACCACTAGCCACCATCACCCAGCCAAATGTTGCAGCTAAACATGCTAACAAAAAGATAACCATCAAACGTTTTCCTAGCGCTCTGTCTATCCATTTTCTTGAAATAAAATACAATAAAGGTAGCGCAAACACGAGTCCCATTACTCTTGCCCATAGTCTATGGATATACTCCCAAAAATAAATGAACTTGAAATCAGCTAATGACATACCTTTGTTTATTGATTTATATTGTGGAGTTTCTCTATATAACTCAAATTCCCTATCCCATTGGGCAGCATTCATCGGTGGCAATGTTCCAGTGACCACTTCCCATTTTGTTATGGACAATCCTGATTCTGTCAATCTAGTTATACCTCCGATAACTACTTGCATAAATACCATAAAAATACCCAATAATAGCCAGTATTGTACTATCTGAGGATATCTTTTACTATTTGAATTCATAAATTTTATTAATTATTTTCTATTTGAAAGTGCAAAAGTAAGCCAAACAACAACAAAAACATAATTTGGATTTTCAGTAACTCTATTTTTGTAATATTATATAATTTAATTTAAAAGAAAATTTATTATTTATTATTACCATTGTTAATATGTGGAAATCTTAAGTAAAATTTTTATAGGAATAGTTAATCACTATTTATTCACGAAACTTTTCAATGTGACTTCAAACATTTTAAGTCTTATCCACATTTATATTATCTATTAATCCACATATACACAGACATTAAAAATGGAAAATAAAGTGTGGATAAGTAAATTAAAATATAGTAAGAACTAATTATTTTTGTGGATATATAATTTTTTTTAATATAAAAATCATACTTTTGTTCTTAAGTGTAACATATTAAATTAAAATACACAGAGTTTTTGTTAATAACTAATTTTTATCAATGCACATTATCAAATTATTGCATATCTAATTTTAATATAATGTGTATAACTTATAGATTAAACTTGCACGACAACATTGCGAAAAACAAGCTGGAAAATTTATGATCATTAGTAAAAAAATATAACATATATACATGAGAGCTGTGATACAAAGAGTCAGTTCGGCTTCAGTTACGATAGAAAGTAAAATTTACAGTAAAATAGACCAAGGAATACTAATATTAATAGGAATAGAGGAAACAGATGCGTTCGATGATATAGAGTGGTTAGTAAAAAAATTATCCACTTTACGAATATTTAATGATGCAAAGGATAAGATGAATTTATCGATACAGGATGTAAATGGCTCCTTCTTGGTAATTAGTCAGTTTACTTTATTTGCCTCTACAAAAAAGGGAAACAGACCATCCTATATCAGAGCTTCTAAACCGAACAAAGCCATACCAATTTATGAAGAATTTGTTAGACAATTACAAATATCTTCTTTGAATCCCGTAAAGACAGGTATATTTGGTGCGGATATGAAGGTCAATCTATTTAATGATGGACCAGTAACTATAATTATTGATACAAAAAATAAAGAATAATGAAATTTAATACTTACCAAAAAGAAGTGGATGATTGGATCAACACAATAGGTATCAGATATTTTTCAGAACTGACTAATATGGCTATATTGACCGAAGAGGTGGGCGAGTTGGCGCGCTTAATATCGAGAATATATGGTGAACAAAGTTTTAAAAATCCTATAACTGAGGAAGAAGCAAAAGATGCATTGGCTGATGAAATGGCCGATATTATTTTTGTTGTAACGTGCTTGGCTAATCAAACTGGAGTAAACTTGGAAGATACTTTAGTTAAAAACTTTCATAAAAAGACTAATAGAGATAAAAATAGACATAAAAGCAATGAAAAGTTAAAGTAATCATAAAATATTAAGATATTGAAACTGACTATTAAACCTTATTATTAGCGTTCTGTCTAATGCAACTTAGATAAGAAAACCAATTTTTCAACAGTATATTTTATATGAGATTTAAAATACTTTTATTATTATCATTTTTGAGTTTAAGTTTAGTAGCTCAGCAAAATCCACAAAAGTTCAAAGTATCTGGAAATGTAATAGATCATACGAGCAATATTCCTTTAGAATTTGTAACAGTGACTTTTCAAAATCAACAAGATCCAGAGATGATTTCGGGTAGTATGACAGATGAAAAAGGATATTTCGAAATAGACTTACGGAAGGGAAACTATGTAGTAAAGGTAGAATACATAGGTTTTAGCCCTGTAGTTTTAGAAAAAGTGAATATTACCTCAACCACATCGTTAGGAGACATTTCATTAGAAACAGATGCACAAATGCTAAATGAGGTAGTTGTGACTACTGAACGCATTACAGTAGAAATGAAACTGGATAAGAGAGTGTATAATTTGGGACAGGATCTTATGGTAAAGGGCGGGACAGCCAGTGATGTTTTAGATAATGTTCCCTCTATATCTGTAGATGCCGAAGGCAATGTTTTATTAAGGGGTAATGAAAATGTTAGAATACTGATAGATGGAAGAGTAAGTAATGCCTTAGATATAAACGACGCGTTAAGAATGATTCCAGCGGAAAGTTTAGATAAAATAGAAGTTATTACTAATCCGTCTGCCCGATATGATGCAGAAGGAAGTAGTGGAATAATTAATATTGTTTTAAAAAAGGGTAAAAACAATGGGACTAATGGTTTAGTGACTGTTACAGCAGGAAATCCTGAAAACACCTCTTTGACAGCTAGTTTAAATTATAAAACTAAAAATTACAATTTATATACTACTCAAGGTTTAAGATTAAACGATAGAATAGGCAGCTTTTTTAGTGAAGCGGAATTTTTGAATCGTAATGATGGAAGCACATCACATTGGGTTACAGATACACGCAGGTTTGAGAGAAATACCCAAGGTTATAATGGAAATTTAGGTATAGAATTATTTATCACACCCAATACGACTTGGAATAATATGGTGGTATATTCTAATAATAAAGTAGATGAACCCGTCACAACAACACTCAGATACTTTGATAGTAATAAATCTCCTGAAAGTGATTTTATTAGAAGAAATACGGGACTTAATTTTAGAGAAAATATTGAAGTTGTATCCAATCTCCAACACAAATTTAAAAAAGAGGGGCATAAGTTAATTTTTGACTTTTCATATAGTTATAATGAAAATGACGATGAGATAAATATCATAGACATATTCAATGAAAGAAACAATATCGAAACATCTTCTATAACACAGCTTTACCAGCTAGATTATGTACGCCCTATTGCAGGGAATAAAGTTATAGAGTTAGGTTATAGAGGAAATTTTATCAATAGTGATAGAGATTTTTTATATGAAAGACAGACTGCAGAGGTTTGGGAAAATTTAGACTATTTCAGTCATGACTTTAAGTATATAGAAAATGTCAATGCTTTTTACACACAGTTTTCAGACAAACTAGGTAAAATTAACTATCTTATGGGTTTAAGATGGGAACATAGCGATATCACCACTAATGAATTGACATCAGATTTTAGAAGAAACAAAATATATGATAATTTTTTTCCTAGTGCAACTATAAATTATGAGTTTAATGAAACATCGGGGTTGGCATTAAATTATAGTAGGAGAGTCCAACGACCTAGAGGTCGCCAGCTTAATCCTTTTTCAAATATATCTAGTAATATAAATATTTTTCAAGGTAATCCAGATCTAGACCCTGTTTTTACTGATGCAATAGATTTTGGATATATAAAAAGATGGGAAAAAGTAACTTTTAATTCCTCTGCTTATTATAACTATTCATTAGCTCCATTTCAATTTATCAGACGAGAGTCAGGATTGATTTTGGAAGATGCAACTCCTGTGATATTCACTGGTCCTGCTAATGGAGGTACTGAACAAAGATATGGAGTTGAGTTTACCATAAACTATAATCCAATTAGAAAACTACGTATAAATACTAATTTTAACTTTTTTGGGGTAGAAACGGCAGGAGAATATAGATATACAAATTTAGCAGAAAGAGAAGTGGTAGTGAATTTGGATAATAAGGCACTCGCGTGGTTTGCACGTATCAATGCTAAATACACTCTTCCATATAAAATTGACTGGCAAACCAACTTTACATACAATTCTCCACAGAATACATTCCAAGGAAAGAGTTTTGGCATAGCTGCACTTAATTTAGCATTTAGTAAGGACATATTAAGAGATAAGGGTACTATATCTTTTAATGTAAGTGATGTATTTAATTCTAGACGAAGAATCTTTGAAGCGGATATTCCTAATTTTATGAATTCTTATGTAAATATTCAGTGGATGCAAAGACAATTTAATCTAGCGTTTACATATAGATTTAATAGAACAAAATCTGATAAAGACAGAGGTGGAGAATCAAGAGATGACATGGATGGAGGAGGAATGATGTAATTTTATTATGGAAAACCAATTATTTACTTACATTTGCACAATTTATAATTAATAGAATCATGTATAAATTAATATTTAGTATTTTTATGACTTTGAGTTCAGTAGTAGGGAGTATAGGACAAAATGTTTTTTTGCAAGACAAATATAATACGCCGCATGAAACTGTACCTTTTGATAAGATAACACACGATAATTTTATGCCCGCTCTAAAAATAGCATTAGATAAAGGCAGAAAGGACATAGATAATATCATCAGACAAAAAGCGAAACCTGATTTTAAAAACACAATAGAAGCATTAGAAAATGCTGGCAATGATATATCAAAAGTATCAAAAGTTCTTTTTCATCTGAATTCTGCGGAAAAAACACCAGAAATCCAACAAGTTGTAAAAGAAGTGACACCACTATTAACAGAATACAGAAATGATATCTCTCTTAATAATAAATTATTTAAGAGGGTCAAGCAAGTATGGGATATGCGCAATACACTTCAATTAAGTAAAGAAGAAGAAATGCTGTTAGAAAAATCCTATAAGAGTTTTGCTAGAAACGGTGCCAACCTCAAAAAGAAAGAGCAAGAACAATTAAGAGCCATAAATAAAAAATTGTCTGATTTATCTATCAACTTTTCTGAAAATGTATTAAACGCGACCAATGAATATCAATTACACATTACGGACGAAAAAGATTTGTCTGGTTTGCCAGATTTTGTAAAAGAATCTTCAGCGTTAGCCGCAAAAAAGAAATCTTTAGAAGGTTGGGTTTTTACACTTCAGGCCCCTAGTTATGGTCCATTTATAAAATATGCAGATAATAGACAATTGAGAGAAGAAATTTATAAGGCTTTTAGTACTCGAGCGGCTATGGGTGACCAATATGATAATAGCAATAACATTTACGAAATAGCTTCCTTAAGACACCAAAAAGCACAACTATTAGGATATAAGACCTGGGCTGAATACATATTGGAAGAGCGCATGGCAAATTCTGAAAAAATTGTTTTAGATTTTTTACATAATGTGAGGCAAAAAGCGGAGCCAGTAGCTAAAAGAGAAATACAAGATTTATTAACTTTTGCTAAGAAAGAGGGTTTTGAAGGTCAGCAATTGGAAAGATGGGACCAAAGCTACTATGCTGAAAAACTGATGAAAGAAAAGTTTTCCATTAATGATGAAGTACTTAAGCCTTACTTTAAATTAGAAAATGTTTTACAAGGGCTTTTTGATTTAACTTATGACCTTTTTGGATTGACATTTGAGAAAAATGACAATATTCAGGGGTGGCACGAAGACGTGGTAGCTTACGAAGTTTATGATTCTAATGGTAAAATGATGGCTATTTGGTATGGTGATTATTTTCCTCGTCCTGGCAAAAGAGCTGGAGCTTGGAACAATACTTTAAGAGGTCAATGGGTAGAAAACGGTACAGAATATAGACCCCATGTAGTCAATGTATGTAATTTTTCAAAACCTACCGAAACCAAACCATCTTTATTGACACATTATGAGGTAGTCGTATTATTTCATGAGTTTGGACATGCGCTTCATGATATGTTGGCCGATGGTAATTACTCGTCGATTAGTGGTACAAGTGTGGCGTGGGATTTTGTAGAATTACCTAGTCAGTGGTTTCAAAATTATGTTTACGAACCAGAAATTTTACAGCGTTTTGCTAAGCACTATGAAACAGGACAACCTATACCTGAGGATTTGGTAATTAAAGTAAAAGAGTCATCTACATTTATGCAGGGCATAGCCACTATGCGGCAATTAAGTTTGGGTATGATAGATATGGAATGGCATACATCCGATCCTACAGGAAAAACTGTTAGTGACGTGGAAGGCAAAGCAGATATCACAGCTCAATTTTATCCTAAAGGAACCCAATCAAATGTAAGTAATGCATTCTCACACATTTTTTCTGGTGGATATTCAGCGGGTTATTATAGTTATAAATGGGCTGAAGTATTAGACGCAGATGCTTTTGAATATTTTAGAGAAAATGGTTTGGTCAGTAGAGACATTGCCCAATTGTTTAGAGATAATATTCTATCAAAAGGGGGTAGTGAAAAACCGATGGAACTGTACAAAAGATTCAGAGGACGAGCACCACAACCAGATGCTATGTTGCGAAGATCAGGTTTGCTAACGCCATAACACATTAAAATCAATAATTCTAGAGGGCCAAAGTTTATTAAATCTTTGGCCCTTTTTATTTTTTATAGCTACATTTGTATTTTTATTTAATCTACATGATGTTAATATCAGCAGTAGCTACATATCTGATGGCCACTATTTTTATTGGTTTTTGGGCGTCTAAAAAAATTAAGACAGCTGGTGATTTTATCAATGCCGGAAGAAACTTGCATCCCGCTATAAATACTGCTGCGCTATTTGCTTTGTGGTTTAGTAGCGAGACTATTTTAGGAGCTAGTGCTGAATTTCATCATCATGGAGTAAGAGGTATTATTGAAGAACCTTTGGGTGCGGTACTTTGTCTTTTCTTGGTTGGGTTTTTCTTTGCAAAAAAACTTTACAGGCTCAATATTTTGACGATAGGAGATTTATTTAAAAATCATTATGGCGAGAAGATAGAATTGATAAGTTCTGTCCTTATGGTTTTTAGCTTTGTGGGTTTTGCAGCTGCACAAATAGTTGCTTTAGGACTTTTATCACAAGTATTGCTCGGGATTAATTTAGAAACAGGAATGTTACTAAGTACTTTTGTGGTTATGTTATATACATTTACAGGAGGAATGTGGGCTGTATCAATTACTGACTTTATTCAAAGTGTCATTATTGTGTTAGGTCTTATCATTATGGTGATAATGGTTACAAATCGAGTCGGGGGAATTGATGTAGTGTTAGGTACAATTACGAAGGAACAAAAAATATTTTTTCCAGAAAGGAATTCAACGGATGTTGTAAACTGGGTAGCTGCCTGGATGGTAATAGGTTTAGGAAGCATAGCCTCACAAGATATTTTTCAACGAGTCAATTCCGCAAGAAGCGAAAAAGCGGCCTATTATTCTACATTGATGGGCGGTTTTTTGTATATGTTTTTGGCTGCTTTGCCATTATACCTCATACAGGCGGGCCATATTATAGATCCAAATATATCAAATGGAGATGGCCAATTATCGTTATTAAAATTAGTCAACAATTATATGCCACAATGGGTACAAATACTGTTTTTTGGTGCATTATTAAGTGCAATTATGAGCACATGTAGTGGTGCTTTATTGGCACCTGCGAGTATTTTGTCAGAAAATATTATAAAGCCATTCACAAAAACTCAATTATCCGATAAAAAATTACTGTTTCTTACACGTATTTCTGTTCTTTTGGTGAGTATTCTGGCATTATTATTGGCCATCAGTAATCAAAATATTTTGTCCTTAGTTGCAGAATCTAGCGTTATAGGTTTAGTCACTATATTTATACCGTTTGTAGCTTCGGTGCACTTCCACCATTCTAATAGAAACGCTGCTTTTTTATCCATGGTAATGGGGACGGGATTTTATTTAATGTTTAGATTTTTTCCATTGTCAGACATACATCCAAGTATTTATGGTTTGGGTGGCGCTATATTAGGAATGGTATTAGGTAGTTTTTCAAAAAACTTGTTTTTTACACGATTTTTAAATCAATAATTCCCTAATTAAAACGGTATTCTAAACACGTCATTCTGTCAGAATTTTTAAGAGTTCAGTTTATGTAGTCAAGAATTTCAACTTCAATTTGCTGTTTTATATAAAACAATTTTAGTTAAATAAACTTTACATAATTAATACTATTGATAAAATGAGTACTTCATTTCATTATAAAGGTCGGCTGAAAGGTGCAACTTTTTTACCAAAGCTAATAGAAGAGGTAGAGGATATCTGTAATATACTAAAATGGAAATATGATGTATATGAGTCAGAATATAAAGATGGTGAATTTGCTTTTCCACCAGATGATATCAATTACGGCATTGTGTTTACTCCACAAAATTCGGAACCGGTTAGTTTTATTTTTGACAGCGAAGGAAGGTTATACAATCCATGGCTCAAAGAGTTACTCAAAAGTAATGAGGAAGGGAATGTAAAAATCATAACTGTAAAACTTAACCTTAATGACGAAAATCCTCAACCAGAGATTTCAGAAGGTAGTGACAAATATGATGCTGAACAAATGATTTATAATATTTCAGTCAAAACTTTTTTTGAAGAGCCAGAAGGGCTTGTCAAACTGATGGAGTTTTTGCGTTATATCTCTGATAAATATTTAACGGACTTTAATCTAGAGGACGAGTCTCAGTACTGGAATACTCAGAATATAGAAAATATATCTTCTCGTATAGAAGAAATAAACAGCTTTATGGAGACCTTTCAAGATATGATTCAAAACGAGCGCATAGAAAGCTCCGAAGATTTCATCGCCTTTATAAAAAAAATGACCAAAATGCTCAAACCACCTGATAATGAAAAAGATGGGGGAGCGACACAGTAGATATTATCCCTTTTTATCCATGATTTACTCTATTTCATCTATTTTAGATAAACTTTATAGAACATAATCTTACTTTTGTCACTTTATTGTCAAATTTAAGATTCTAATGAACTTTTTTAAATATTTAATTATCCTTGTTGGGTTAAGTTTTTCAATTACAATAAACGCCCAATTTCCTATGGGTGGCGCTAGTAAAAATAGTAATATAAAAGGGAAAATAGAGGGTAGAGTTATTGACACATTAACCAGAGAGGTTGTGGGTTTTGCAACAGCTACACTAAAACGACGGGGTAGCAATACTGTGCTCAATGGTGTATTGTCAGAAGATAATGGGGTCTTCAAGTTTGACAATATACAGATAGGAAAGTACGACGTTTATGTAGCGTTTTTAGGATATAATGAGAAGATGCTTGAAGTAGAAACTTCCCTAAAATCACCAGATATAAATTTAGGGGATATCCCCCTTGTACCTGCTAGTTATTTATTAAATACTGTAGAAATCACCGAAGAAAAATCTTTAATAGAAAACAAAGCGGATAAGTTGGTTTTCAATGCCGAAAATGATGCTTCCATAGCGGGTGGAGATGCTACGGATGTTTTGCGAAAAGTACCTTTATTGGCGGTGGACCTCAATGGCAATGTATCACTGAGAGGGTCACAAAATGTGCGCATATTTATTAATGGCAAGCCTTCAGGAATGTTCTCAACTAATGTAGCCGATGCCCTGAAAATGTTTCCCGCTGACCAAATCAAAAAAGTAGAAGTCATTACCTCGCCATCAGCCAAATACGATGCAGAAGGAAGTGCGGGTATCATCAATATCGTCACAAAAAAACAAAATGTAGAAGGTATAGCCGCTAGTATAAACACATCGGTGGGCAATCTTCAAAATAGTATGTTTGCCAATCTGAATGCAGGAAAGGGTCGTCTAGGCGTAAGCTCTAGTGGTGCTCTTTTCTATTCAGTGCCTGTGGATGGGAGAACCTCTTTTTTTAGAGAGGACTTCAATACAGGAAGTATCATCAGACAAGATGGAAAACAAACCACATCAAGATTGGGTGGTAATGGATCGTTAAGTGCATTTTATGATTTTAATGGATTCAATAGCATCAATTCTTCTTTAACATTTAGAGGATTTGGTTTTAATGTGGACGGGGAGCTAGATGGGCTTATCAATGATATTAATAATTCCTTCAATAATGAATATAATAGAAGGAATACAGGAGATAATTTCTTTGGTGGTTTTGATTGGAATACGGATTACACCAAAAAGTTTGAAAACAAAGAAGGACAGGAACTGTCATTTGGCCTTCAATATTCTCGACAAAACAGCAATCAAAATTTCAATATATTAGAAAATCATCTTATTGAGTTTTTGAATAGGGATACCAAAGTTTTGAATCAAGGCGTTAATCACGAAACTACTTTGCAAGCGGATTATGTTCATCCTTTTGGAAAAGGCATAAAACTGGAAACAGGCGTTAAGGCTGTTATAAGAGATATCATTAGTGACTATAATACAGATGAATTGAGATTCGGTCAAGGATATGTACCTTTAATAGAAACATTCAACTATGACCAAGATGTTTATTCTGGGTATGCTTCACTAAACTTTACTTTGGCCAAAAAATATTCTGTAATAACAGGGTTGCGTTATGAGAAGACGGATATTGGGGGTGCTTTTGAAAAAGCTCAAGAGCTTAATTTTAGCGGGCTAGGTTATGATAATTTATTGCCCAATATTACCATTAGTAGGACATTACCAGGATTCAGAACGCTTAAAGCATCTTATAGTCAGAGAATCCAAAGACCAAGTCTTCAAAATATCAACCCATTCAACAATAACGCTGATTTTGTGAATAGGACGGTAGGAAATCCTTTATTAGCTCCAGAATTGGTACATCAGATGGAGGTCAGTTATAATTTTAATTTTAAAGGATTTACTACATTTTCATCTGTATTTTACAGATATAGCAGAGATATCATTGAGCAGGTACTACTACAAGATGAAGAAACAACTTTATCTAAAAATACTTTTGCAAATATTGGTACTAATAATTCCTATGGTTTCAATACCTTTATTTCAAAATCAATAGGAATATTTACTCTTCGCACAGGAGGGAATTTCAGTACTTACGATGCAAAAGGTATCGTGGCTGGCTTGGAGACCGCCAGACAAAGTTATGAATACAATATCTTTGCCAACGGAGAGGTGAAAATTTCTGATAAGTTTAAGGGAGACTTTTTTGGTTTTTTCCGCTCACCAGTCAGAACTATTCAAGGGGACAATCCAGCATTTACTATTTACGGTATGGGTATTAGACGGGAGTTTAAAAAATTCAGTTTAGGACTTACGTTGATTGAGCCATTCCATGCAGATAAGTTTTTTGATAGTCGCGTCCGAAATGAAAATTTTTTGCAAGAGACCTCTTTTGGGATTCCTTTCCGTTCAGTAGGAATCAATTTTAGATATAAGTTTGGAAATGTGGACTTTAAAGAAAGGAAGTCAAAAGTTAAAAATACCGATGTAAAACAAGGCAACGATGTACAAGGATCATTAAATACAGGCGGACAAAGAGGGTAGAGGAATGACCAAAAGTAATGTGACTTTTATAAGGAGAACCCATTTTTAAATTTAATTCTATCTACAAAACTCAAAAAACACGATCGTTTATTCATGGGTGTGCTATTAGTTTTCTAATTTTGCATTTAATATTTATCATTATATCCAATGCAATACCTTTTATTAGAAAATGTGTCTAGGGCTTACGGGGACAAAGTTCTTTTTAAAAACATTAACTTGTCTATAAGCAAAGGCGATAAAATAGCCTTGGTAGCTAAAAATGGCAGCGGAAAAACTACTCTTTTAAAAGTTATTGCCAGCGAGGAAGGTTCAGATGGCGAAAATGCCAATATCATCATCAATAAAGATATTCGCACAGTCGTACTGAAGCAAAATCCCGATTTTAATCCTAATGACAATGCTTTGGAGGCTATTTTTGATTCACAAAATCCAGCTTTGCGCGCTATCAGAAGTTACGAGTTGGCGCTTCAAAATGGTGATGATGTCTTGGCTCAAAAGTGTATGACACAGCTAGATGACCTTAAAGCCTGGGATTTAGAGGCCAAAATTCATGAAATTCTTAACAAACTAAAAATATCTGACCTCAATCAAACTGTCAAAACCATGTCTGGTGGACAGCAAAAACGATTGGCTTTGGCTAAAATACTGATAGAAGAGCCTGATTTTCTAATTTTAGATGAGCCGACCAACCACTTAGATATTGATATGATAGAGTGGCTCGAAAACTATCTCAAAGCAGGACAAATCACACTATTTATGGTAACGCACGATAGATATTTTTTGGACAATGTGTGCAACGAAATCATCGAATTGGATAATGGGGATATCCATATATATCGTGGCAACTACAGTCAATACTTAGAAAAGAGGGAACTCCGTAAAATGAACGATGCGGTCACACTGGAAAAAACTAAAAAATTGTATTCTAAAGAATTGGAATGGATGCGCCGCCAACCTCAAGCACGGACCACAAAGGCCAAGTCCAGAATAGATGACTTTTATGATATCAAAGAAAAAGCGCATCAAAAAGTAGAAGACGATAATATGCGCATAATGATAGAGCCTGCGCGCTTAGGATCCAAAATATTGGAAGCACATGCCATAGTCAAGAGTTTTGGAGATAATAAAGTCATAGAAAGTTTTAGCTACAAATTTAAAAAAGGAGAACGCATTGGCATCGTAGGTCCAAATGGGACAGGAAAATCCACATTTCTAAAAATTTTGACTCAGCAAATGGCTCCTGACCAAGGAAAAATAGTTGTGGGGGATACGACGGTTTTCGGCTACTATACTCAAGATGGAATTTCTGTTTCGGAAGATAAGACCGTCTTAGATGTCATTAGGGATATTGCGGATTATATACCTTTGGCCAAGGGATTGAAATTGACAGCGGAATCCTTATTAGAAAAATTTCTCTTTCCTCGATCTCAGCAGCGAGTGAAAGTATCACAGCTTAGTGGTGGTGAGAAAAGACGGCTTTTTTTGTTGACGGTATTGGTAAAAAATCCTAATTTTCTTATACTCGACGAACCAACCAACGATTTAGACATCATGACACTGAATGTATTGGAAGACTATTTGATGGACTTCCCTGGATGTCTTATTATCGTCACCCATGATAGATATTTTATGGATAATCTTGTTGATCACATTTTTGTCTTGGAAGGTAATGGCATCATCAAGGATTTTAATGGCAGTTACTCAGAGTTTAGGGTCAATCATTCATTAGCAACAATCCAAAAAACTTTAGAAAAACCTGAGGCAACCGTTGAAGATAAAACAAGTAAAGCTACCTACGAACAACGTAAAGAGTTTTCAAAGCTTGAGCGTGAAATCAAAAAACTTGAGACGCGTAAAGAAGAAATAACAGCGTTATTTTTAAATCCTATAGAGGATACTGACCAATTAGTAAAACTTACTAAGGAACTAGACTCAATCATTGCAACATTGGAAGAAAAGGAGATGATGTGGCTAGAGTTGGCGGAAATTATGTAGAAAATCGTCAAGACAATATAAGACGACAATTAATGACAGATTAGAAAAATTAAAATATTTACACTTTTATTTGGTATGTTAAGAAATTGTTATAATTTTGGCAATGTTTTCATTAAATGCCCACTTTATTAATATGCAACTTATCTCATCTCTTACTTTCCTCATTTGTTTGTTAGTCTTTCCGTTCTTATCTGCTCAGGACTTTCAGCAAGATTTTGATGTAACCTATCAGGATCAAAAACCACTTATCATATTAGATGGTAAGATTTGGGACAATCATAGGCAGAATCCATCATCTCCATTTTTAGAAGACAAGATGAGTCCATTTACAGAAATCAACCCAGATGATATAGAACAGGTTATCGTCTTAAAAGGTCAAGAAGCCATTAGTTTATACGGGACATTAGCTCAAAATGGGGTGATTATCATCAATAGAAAAAAGAAATGGATGAGAAATAAACCCTGATAAAGTTATTTATCATCATCAAATGGATTCTATTCGATATTATTCCAAATTATATTTCTATTTCATGCGCTAAGCATTTATTAACTTTCCATTTAAGTATATATATATCGGATTCAAAATCCTTTTAACCACTTTTGTGTTACTGCCATTTAATTACAAAATACCTGCATGATACTCAAGTATAGAAAAATTATCATTTCAGTTTTTATTGTTTTAGCACTATTAAGTGGTTATTTCACCACTAAACTTAATTTTGGATTTAGCTTTGATCAGTTTTTTCCTCAGGGAGATCCTGATTTAGAGTTTTACAAAAAGTTTATAGAGGATTTTGAAACAGATGATAATTTCCTGTTGGTAGCTATAGAAAATGAGTCTACAGTATTTGATTCTACCTTCCTCAATAAATTTCATCAGTTGGCATTAGATATGCGCGAATTGCCATTCGTGACTCAGG
>DAIPYV010000002.1:0-39967 GCA_036782555.1 Saprospiraceae bacterium | reverse complement strand
TGCATGACTTGAAGGGGTACTTCGATGGCACCACGTGTTGCGGCATTCATGGCTTCCTTGCGTAGGGCCGCTTCTTCTGGACTGCTTTTAGGCATACGAACAGCATCCAATATTTTGTTAAAAGCATGGGTATCGGCATCTACTAATTTCATTAGGCGCTCCTTAATGAATTGACCCGACTCTGCCATATCTGAAAAGTAGTCTATTTGGCTATCCCATCCAGGTTTTCCTGCACTTAGATTAGCCACCATGGTTCCTAATGATACTCCCAGCGCACCAACATATGCCGATATGCTTCCTCCTCCAGGAGCGGGGCTTTCAGAGGCTGTATCATCTGCAAATCCAATGAGCGTTTTGTGAATCAACGGAGACTGTACAGTGTCTTCGAGTAAATATTCTATGATTTTTTTTCGTGGATCAAATGGTGCCAGCTCGTCCAAGCCTAAAGTCTTAACGGCTATATGTATGATTTCTTCCTCTGTCACCCCTTTTGAACGGCGCTGTTTGGACAAAAAATATTTACCAGCATCTATCAATACACTTTTAGCTACTAAACCCACCAATTCTGACCCAGTTACTCTAAGACCACGCGCATCAGCACTCTTACAACACGCATCAAATGCGATATGAAGAGGTGTTTCGTTGATATTGGTTAAGTTCATCGAGATTTGTGCCACACCATATTCCTTAATATACCATCCAATGGCTTTGACTGATTTGCATGTACCTGGTATTCTTTCTACTTCACCTTGTGCATTGATGACATTTTTACCGTTTGCATCAATTTTTACACGGCCATTTTCTCTTACATCAAAGGCTACTGAATTGGCTCTACGTACAGATTTTGTATTAAGATTGATATTATATGCGACTAAAAAATCACGAGCACCTATAGCTGTTGCGCCAGACTTAGAGTTAAATTCTGCCGGGCCGTAGTCGGGTTTCCATTCAGGATTTGGGAGTTTTTTAGACAATCCCTCATATTCACCAGCGCGGACAGTGGCTAAATTTTTTCTTTCGGGTTTTGTAGCAGCTGCTTCATACATATATACGGGAATGCTCAATTCATGGCCAACTCTTTGGGCCAGTTTATGAGCAAAATGCGCAGCTTCTTCCATAGTGACACCAGTAATGGGAATCAAAGGACACACATCTGTAGCGCCCATACGCGGATGTTCGCCTTTGTGTTTGGACATATCTATGATTTGGCCCGCTTTTTTTATAGCCCTAAAAGCCGCTTCAATCACTACTTCTGGATGTCCGACAAAGGTAACAACAGTCCTATTTGTGGCTTTTCCCGGATCTACATCCAATAGTTTGACGCCTTCGACCTGCTCTATTTCATCAGTTATCTGTCGTATGATGGACATATCTCTTCCCTCGCTAAAATTGGGAACACACTCTATCAATGCATTTGGATTCATATCGTTAGGTAAATGGTTTAATTTTAAAAGCACAAAAGTAAGGAATTAGTTCTACTTTATCAAATTATAACATATTCTAAAACATCCATCCAAAATGGTATGAGCCTTTAGAAATGAATTCAAATAACAATTTTTAATACAATCTTGCCGTGGTGGACATCCTTGTTTTAATAACTCATATAGTTCCATGCAGAATCATAATGACCATCTGCTTCTATGTGTGCCATAACATCGCTAAATAAACTATTTTGAGCCAGAGTGGCCGAATCACCTATGATGACCAATTTCTTTTGTGCTCGTGTCATGGCCACATTAAGGCGGCGCTCATCTTTTACAAAACCGATAACTCCGTGCTCATTGCTGCGGACCAAGGAGATATAAATGACCTCTTTCTCTTGTCCTTGAAAACCATCAATAGTATTAACCTCAATATTGAGATGTGCAGTACTTTCATCACCCGCCAATTCTTGTCGGATATACCTCACTTGTTCTGCATACGGACTGATAATGCCTATACTGGCACCTACTAATTTTTCATAATGCATTATCAAATGTTCGCGCAATATAAAATATTCGCCCGGATTGGCGTAGCTCAATCGTTCTGCATGCAGCTCCTCGTCAAAACCACATCCCGCAGTATCTATAAAAACTAATGGATGCTTGTCGTCTCTTAAAGTGCGGTTTTCCACAGTCTTATCTGAATGCAATAGCCCCTCATAATACCTTGCATTACTAAAATTCAGAATGGAATTATTCATTCGATACTGCACATTGAGCATACACGAATAGGCAGTTTTTCCGGTCATTACATCGAGAATGGTGGTTTCTAACCCTAGTTTCATAGCCTCTGTACTTTTGACTGTTGGAGGCAACTGTTTATGATCCCCAGCCAATATCACTCTATCCGCTTTGAGTATAGCGTTCCAGCATTCCGCTTCCAATGACTGTGACGCCTCATCTATGATGACTGTACTAAATCGCATATCTTCCAAAAGCCTATTGCTCACGCCTATCAGTGTGGTGGCAATAACCTCTACACCGTGCTTTATCTCATCAGTTAATCTGTCTTCTAACTCATAGGCCCATTGGCGCAAATCGCGCGCTTCTTTACGAAGCGCCTTTCTCTCATCCCGCTCTTCTGGGCCAAAAGTCCGCTTGAATTGAGATGCTTTTTTGCTCAATTCCTCAGCCTGAATTTTTACTTTTTTGATGTGAACCCACTCGGCATGATTGCGTACCTTTTCTTCTATCGTCAGATGCGCTATATCGTCATGTATCCGAGTGATATTTCCAACACGCAACACCCTTATTCCTCTTTCTGATAGGCGTCTGGCCAATAAGTCAACAGCATTATTACTCGCTGCACAGACTAAGATTCTCTTTTCGTTTTGTAATAATTTCTGCACTAACCCCACTAAAGTCGTGGTTTTTCCAGTGCCTGGAGGTCCGTGAATAATTCCCAAATAAGGTGCCTGAGACGTAATATGTATAGCGGACATCTGAGAAGCATTGAGGTGCGGAAGAAGAAATATATTGTCAGCCTCTTTTGAAATGGGGTCATAAGCTAAAACACCATGCACCAAAGCATCCCGAATGGTTTTAATGTTTTCTTTTTGTGACACCATCACCTCTTTGAGCGCTGACTCCATGACTTTGTATGTGCGATCATCATAAAACAGTTCTACACCTGATAGGCCGTGATCAAAGATATCCAACCTATCCATAATATCTTGATGTAAAAGGATGCGCATTTTATCTTTACGTAAGCCAGAAACCATACCTTTGAAATCTATTCTGTCCTTTTGGATATTGAATAGCGTCACGGCCACACCTTCGCTAAATTTATGATGTCGATCAGTATCCGAAGATTTTTCTATTTCCACCTCTACATATTCGCCTATGGAATAGGACTTTTTTACGATCTTTATGGGATACCACGTAAACCCACCCTCTACCTTTTCTTTAATGGTTTTGCTTTGATTGAGATTTCTGTAAAAAGCCTCATCATGTCTTCGCTCTGCATCTATAGCCTTTAATAATGTATAATATCTGTCTAAATTTGTACTCATTTCTTATAATCCGCTTTTATCAAACGTTCAGCTCCAAATGCTCCGGCCATCGTCCATATTTCAAATATATAAAACTCATCGAAAATAACGTGACCCAATATACCCATTCGCTCATCCACGCCATTTCTAAACTCAATTGTAATACTTCTATCACGACCCACACATAAACGACATAAAAAAGTACACCCAAAAACTCTATCCAAAAAACAATTTTGGTTTGACCTGTTGCGACTACTGCATTCAACCATATCACACCAATACAAAGTATTACCATAGCCGAACTCACCACGCGCAATGTAGATATGCCTTGTAGCGTAAATTCTGTTGATTGGCCAAAAAGATCAAAAAAGGTTTGAGGAAATACATTGAGCCCTAAAACAAAAATACTCATACCCATTACCGATATAATAACCATCTTGCGGATGACGACGAACATTTCTGAAACACGTCCCTGGCCGATTAAATTGCTAATAATCGTATTGGCCGCTGCACCAAATGCCCAAGAAAAGACGCCTCCCAACCCAAATAAATTGCGCATAGTCTGCGAAATAGCCTGCTCATCATAGGTATAGTGGCGGCTGATAAGAATAAAAAATACCCACCATGCACCTGTGCTTATAGCCAGTTGGCTCATAAGTGGAAAACCCAGTTTAAATATCGAAATCAGTTTATGTATATATATCTTAAAAGTGGGTACTATTTGATATCTCTCTTTAAGTTTTAAACTAAAAATCACACCAAAAACAGTCAGCATACCCACTATTTCGGAAATGACAGATGCATAGGCTGCACCATTAAATCCCAGTTCAGGTAAACCCCAATGCCCAAAAATCAAGGCGTAGTCTAAACCTATATTGACCAAAGACTCAATGAGAGCTATTAACATAAGATATTTTGTCTGCTGTAGGCTTATCAGAAAAGCATTTTGCATCTGTAAGGCAAAAAGAAAAAACAATCCAAATATCCTAATATTTAAAAAATGACTTGCCATCGTGATACTGGTGTCCGCTATTCCCACTGCAGTCAATAATGGTGTAATGAACATCAAGGTAAATGCCACAAATAACGTGGCCAATATTGTACCTAAAACTAGGCCATGCCACAGAGAAGTGAATATTTCTTGTCGATTGTCCTCTCCAGCTCTCCGGCTTAAAATAGATAAAATAGCATTGTGCAAACCATAGCCTATCGCAGTAAATACTAAATAATACACACCTGTCAATCCTGCCATTGCCAACTCAACATTTCCTAATCGTCCCAGAAAAGCTGCATTGATAAGATAATTGAGCTCCGGTATCAACTTAGCCATACTGATGGGTAAAGTCAATAAGAGGATACCCTTTATAGATGTATCTACTTTGAGTGATGGTGTGGCTGTCATAAAGGTTAATTATTGTTATAACAACTTGGGTGAATGCCCCCAACATAATTTGTGACTACTTCGATATCTATAGCAGTCTCCGCTCCTAAAAAGCCTTTGACTTCCTTATCTGTCAGTAGATGCTGAGCTGCTTTTTGTATAACAGAAGCCACAGGCATGTAAGTCCAGTGCCATTTTTCAGCCTGATATCCTGTCCTCCTCTCATCATCAAAATGAGTATAAGGCTGACAAAATCCATATTGATGTGCATTTCGGACAAGCCACTGATACACTTTGAGCCCTTCACCAGCTTCAAAATATGTATTATTTAGGGCATTAAAATCCATGTCCGTGCCCCAATGGTGGCGTGACGTCCCTGGCATAGAGCTATATTCCAATATCTTCAGCGCTCTTATCTTAGGGTCTGGATACGATATAGAGGCGTCACGACCATTCTCTATTTTAGTATGACCCGTCCATTTATTTTCCCATATACGCTTTTGATGATCAAAGTTTCTTGTAGCAGATATAATACGTAAGTTGACCCCATCTTTTACGGCCACTTCATACATTTTTAGAAAAGCTTCCCATACATCATAGCGGATATGCCGCAATTGACTATCCCGATATTTTTCGGGGATAAGCATAAAATCAGGATGCGTAGCAGGTTCAAATTTGCCCATGATATAATCTAAATCAAAAACTAATGTATCTAAGATTTTAATGGAATCCAGATGCAAGTACAATGCACTACCACTGTCATCGATATCTAGCACAGATGCCTTCTGCCTATTGATGGAAGGACAGCCCCATAGACACGTCAACAGAGATGATATCATCCACCAGTGTGCCATCATAATTTGAGATGTTTTCCAGTCTTTGATAATTGATAGGCTGCGACCAAAGATGTAATTAACATCAATCCCACTTTTAATGTCCGCCAAATATCATCACCACCTAGACTGGATAAAAAAAAGGGCAATAAGCTTAAAGAACAGATACCAGATAACATCGCTGCCGCACGGGTCTGAGCTTTAAGGCCATATTTTACTCCATTATTAAGCGCTAACAAGACGATACCAAAAAATAATGGCATCAAATCATAGCCACTAGGATTGAGAGACATGACATAAGTCAAAAAACTCAACGTCATCAAGGTCAAAGCGTTTACTAAATGTATGGTATGGGTGGACATATATTTTTACTTTCTATTAAGCCCGCAAAGATAGGCTATTCTTTGACAATGTAGTGTAAAAAGGTATTGGAATTACAAACCATTGATTGCGGATTGTTGAACCCGCTTTATGCATTAGTCTTCTGATCAATGCCTTTATTATTTTAAAAATCAAACTATCTTATCGTTTAACCAATTTTACCGTCTGATCTTCCATTTTTAAAAAATAGACTCCATTTATAAATGTAGATATATCTAATGTCGCTTGACCTGCTGTAAGCACTCCAGTCTCTTTATTTTTTCCTAATACGTCTAGTATTTGATATGAGACATTGTGTGAGATATTTTTCTCTATATTAATTAAGTCCATTGTAGGATTGGGATACACCTTAAAAGTATTTGATTGAATATTATCTACATTTGACATAAATTCTATCGTCACGGTTTGTATATGTGTAATGGTGCGACCACACATGTCCGTGTATTCCCAAGTGTACACATATTCACCTTCACAATCTGTGGCATTTATAATAAGAAAGTAGTCTACCTCTCCTTGAATTATACAATCACCACCATTCATTCCATTATCAAAAATCAGGGGTCGGGGTGCGTCAAAATCATATCCATCACAACTTCTTATAGTTACACTCTCTGGCGGATTTATCCATTGAGGCTCTACTGGTGGCTCCACAGTGACGACATATGTATGTGTAATCGTTCTATTGTAATTATCTGTAAATGCCCACTCATAAGTATAAACTTTGGAACAGTCCGGGTTTTCTACAACATTTGGCAAGGCGTCCAATTCACCAGAGATCAGACAATCATCCGTTTCTCCATTGGTGTAGGCTAAATTAATAGGTGCAAAAGGGCTTGGTGCATTATTACAAGCCAAAGTTTGGTCCAGAGGCGGATTGACCCATTGGACTTCCGCGGGTGACTCTACCGTCAAAGTCTGAATATGTGTCATGGTACGACCACACATGTCCGTGTATTCCCAAGTGTACACATATTCCCCTTCACAATCTGTGGCATTTACAACAAGGAAGTAGTCTACTGCACCTTGAATTATACAATCACCACCATTCATTCCATTATCAAAAATCAGGGGTCGGGGTGCGTCAAAATCATATCCATCACAACTTCTTATAGTTACACTCTCTGGCGGATTTATCCATTGAGGCTCTACTGGTGGCTCCACAGTGACGACATATGTATGTGTAATCGTTCTATTGTAATTATCTGTAAATGCCCACTCATAAGTATAAACTTTGGAACAGTCCGGGTTTTCTACAACATTTGGCAAGGCGTCCAATTCACCAGAGATCAGACAATCATCCGTTTCTCCATTGGTATAGGCTAAACTGAGGATTGTATTAGAGTCTGGAGCGTATTCACATGATACTTCCACATGCAGAGGCGGATTTATCCATTGGGCTACTCCACACATTAGTAAGAAGTCCTCTATAGCCCTGTAGTAAGTACCCACTGGTATATCCAACATTACTTCAGGTTGCGTATTAGATGCATCATCATTGCTTATAATATCATTGGAGGATAGAGTCGTCCCAAAAAACATGTGTGTATCAAAAGTCGCCCCGTAAAGAGGAAAAATCCATTGACCTTCACTAGATACCCCTACTTCAAAACTGTGTTCTTGCGACTGGCTATATATACAATCATTTCCCGAGCCAAAAATATTGTGCAATGGACTGGTATAAGGCTCCGTTATAGGAAAGTCAAGTGCCATAGTAGAACCTAATGGCATACACACAAAAATCACAAAATAAAACCAATTTTTCATGTGGTTTTTTTAGTTTTGTTTTATCAAACTATCTTATTGTTTAACCAATTTTACCGTCTGATCTTCCATTTTTAAAAAATAGACTCCATTTATAAATGTAGATATATCTAATGTCGCTTGACTTGCTGTAAGCACCCCAGTCTCTATATTTTTTCCTAATATATCCTGAATCTGGTATGAAACGTTGTGAGAGGTATTTCTTTCTATATTTACTAAACCATTTGTTGGATTGGGGTACGCTTTAAAAGTGTTTAGCTGAACATCATCTACACTTGTTATAAGCTCTACGCTCAAAGTATACTCTCCACATTCAAATAAATCAAAACCTTCAACCATTACATAATAGGTGCCTGTAGGTATATCTAGAGTTAATTCAGAGGCCAAATCACATGAGTCATCATCAAAACCAATATCTTGAGAACAAATAGTTGAACCAATCATAATGTAAGTATCAAATCCAGCTCCACAAAGAGAGAAACGCCATTGACCACTCGTAGGAACCACCACCTCGTATGTGTGCTCTGGAGAAGATCTAAATAAACAGTTATTGTTAGCTGTACATGTATTGCGCACTGGGCTCGTATAAGGTGCGGTCACTATATAGTCTGGAGTATAGTCTACATTAAAAGGCTGTACACTCAATGTATACCCACCACAATCAAATGTATCAAAACCTTCTACTGTTACGTAATATGTGCCCGCTGTTATATCTATTAACAATTCTGATGCAGTGCCACATGAATCGTCATTGCTATCAATATCATTAGAGCATGGACTTGTCCCTAAAAACATGTATGTATCAAAATCCGCTCCACATAACGAAAAAAGCCACTGACCACTCGTAGGTATCACCACCTCGTATGTGTGCTCACTTGAAGAACTTAAAGAACAATTATTTGTACCACTACAAGTACTGCGAAGTGGACTGGTAAACGGTGCTGTGGTGGTATAGGATGTAGAGGCCTCATCAACTGTAAGAGTATATGCCCCGCACGCAATACCAAAACCTTCTACAGTTACGTAATAAGTGCCCGCAGGTATATTAACAAATATTTCTGATGCAGTACCACATGAGTCGTCATTGCTATCTATATCATTAGAACACGCACTTGTACCTATAAACATATGTGTATCAAAATCCGCCCCACACAGCGAAAAAAGCCACTGACCACTCGTAGGTATCACCACCTCGTATGTGTGTTCGCGTGAAGAACTTAAAGAACAATTATTTGCACCACTACAAGTACTGCGAAGTGGACTAGTAAACGGTGCTGTGGCGGTGTAGGATGTAGAGGCCTCATCAACTGAAAGAGTATATTCCCCACATGCAAATAGAAAACCCTCTACTGCTACGTAATAAGTGCCCGCAGGTATATTGACTAATATTTCTGATGCAGTACCGCATGAGTCGTCATTGCTATCTATATCATTAGAGCATGGGGTCGTCCCTAAAAACATATGTGTATCAAAGGTCGCCCCGCATAGAGAAAAAATCCATTGACCACTTGTAGGTATCACCACTTCATATATATGTTCAGGTGTCACATTAAGAGAGCATTCATTCCCAGCATTACAAGTATTGCGAACTGGGCTCGTAAAGGGTGCCGTCACGGTAAAATCTTGTGCCTCTAGAGTCATAAATGGCATACAAGCCAAAATCATAAAATAATAAATCCAATTTTTCATCTGTTGGTTTTTCGTTTTGTTTTAAAATACACTGATTGGTACTATGCTCAATTGGTACAGAAATTCACCTCTGTAAATACCCTGAATAATTTCGAGCGCAAAAGTAATATTATGAAACTATATTTTTCACAAATATTAGAAATTTATTTTCATAATCACTTGATGCATCATTCTCTTTATAGTTCCAGTCACCAAAATTTGTCAAGTAGAAATTGTCAAAACTATTTTGCACTACAAAAGAAACCATAGCTGAAATAAACAACCGGTTGAGGATTTTTTATAGTAAATCCCTCTTGCTATTTTCCACCTATCGCACTAGCGCGCATAATGGCATCCGCGCCAAAACGAGTACGTATTCGATCCATTTGCTGCATGAGCTGTATCTGCTCTAGAGTATCATCGAAGAGATTTATTTGGTAGCTGCCTTGTACCAGACCACTGAATTTGACGCCAATGAGCCGAATGAGTTGGCGGCGTTCAAAAAGTTTATCAAACAAGTTTAAGACATGCTCTCCCAAAATACGATCATTGGCCGTGTAGGATATACTTTTTTGTTGAGTATACGTATTGAAGTCTGCGTATCTTATCTTTACCGTCAGGGTAGAAACCAACTTTCCTGATGCACGCAGTTCAAAAGACAACTTATCTGTCATATCTAACAGCATCTGCTTCATCATCCGTATATCTAAGGTATCTTCTGTAAATGTCCTTTCTTTAGACATAGATTTTTGTTCGTGAAAAGGGACAATTGGCGTAGGATCTATCGCATTGGCTTTTTCCCAAAGTGTGCGTCCAGCCTTTCCAAATTCTCTTTCCAAAAGACGTACGGGGACTTGACTCAAAGTGTCTATAGTGCGCACGCCCATAAAGTTGAGTTTTTTGTGCGTTTGAGTACCTACGCCTGGTATTTTACCCACGGGAAGCGGTGCCAGAAATTCCTTTTCAGTACCACTAGGTATGTGTTTAGTCCCGTTAGGCTTGGCTTCACCTGTACCCACTTTAGATACAGTCTTATTGACAGATAGACCAAAGGATATAGGAAGGCCAGACTCTTTTATTACTTTCTGACGCAGTTCAGACGACCACTTAAAACAGCCAAAATGCTTATCCATACCCGTGAGGTCTAGATAAAACTCATCAATAGAAGCTTTTTCATATACCGGTGCTTCTTCAGCAATAATATCTGTCACTACACCGCTGTGTTTTGAGTAGCTGTCCATATCACCTTTGAGTATTATGGCTTGCGGACAAAGTCTTAATGCCATCTTCATGGGCATAGCTGAATGTACGCCAAACTTGCGTGCTTCATAGCTGCACGATGCTACCACTCCACGCTGACTTGTGCCGCCTATGATAAGTGGCTGACCCCGCAGTTTCTCATTTTTTAGACACTCTACCGAAACAAAAAAGGAGTCTAAATCTAAATGCAATATGGCTCTATCATACATCTTAATACCGATAAATCAATAGGTTAATTATATAAAAATTGACAAAATGTCGTATATTACGTCCCAATTTTGACGCAATATACGACATTTTTGGTATTGAAAAGCTTTTTGTTATAGAATTTAGATAAAATATTAAAATAAAAAAAGGGTCAACCCTGTGTAAAGTGTTGACCCTTTTTTATTGATTAAGATAATTGCCTATTAACAAAATAAACTAAAAAGGAAATTTAATCTTCGTTTAACCTTGCCTTTATCTGTGCCAAAAGATTTTCACTGTCCGCAGCATGAAGAATCATACCCGCGCTCGAGTCAAAAATCATAGTGTAACCCCCTTCTTTTCCTAATTTTTCGATTTCATTCTTGACTTTGTCCAATACAGGCTTGTAAAGTTCCTCTCTTTTTTCTGTTACCTTTTTTTGAATTTCAGCCTCATAATTTCTAAGTTCCTCTTGCTTCGCTACCAGAGCTTCTTCTTTTTGTTGCATTTGAACTTTAGAAAGTAGACCTTGATTGGCCTCATCCATAAAAATTTTATACTCCTCTTCAAATTTTTTCACCAATTTTTCACCTTTGACCATCATTTCTTCCTGAAGGGCGCCCACTTGGATATCGGCTACTTTGAGCTCTTCCATCTCGGCTAAAAGTTCTTGAGTGTTGATATAACCAAATTTTTGTGCTTGCAACTGTAGAGAGAAAACAAGTAATAAACTAAAGATTTTAAATAACTGTTTCATTTTAATTAAATTGATTTTAAAGTTGATTTTATAATATGTTTAAATAATTTCAGAAAAACCCTTTAAGCTTTTCTTTTTAAAAATACGGTTTTGGATATCTTTATGTTACCCCTAATATTAATTTAACTGTTTCTTAATGTACTTCACTATTCTGGTTCAAATCCTAATACAATATTGAATGTGCCAAAATTGCCATTAACTGGATTTTTATCAAATCCCCAACCATAATTAAAGCCCAAGAGTCCAAACATCGGTAAAAATACCCGAGCCCCAACACCTGCAGAACGTCTCAAATCAAATGGATTAAAATCCCTGAGAGAAGCGTAAGCATTACCCGCTTGTACCCATGTAGTGGCATAAATGGTAGAGTTGGGATTAAGTGACAACGGATACCTAAATTCCATAGTATATTTAGTAAATGCTGGAGCGCCTGCACTTTGACCTGCCGTTGTTCTTTCACCATTGGCTGGTATATCTTGAGGGTCATACCCTCTAAAGGAAATAATCTCCCGACCCATAAGGCCAAAATTCTGATTATTAAGACCATCTCCCCCCAATTCGAATCTCTCAAATGGTGGAAAAGCCAAGTCCGTATCATATCTACCCAATATACCTAATTTAATATTAGTGGCCACTACAAATTTATCAAATAAATTGAAGTACCATTCACCTGTAAATTTCCATTTGTGGTACTCTAACCATCGGAAAGTTTTGGCATCCTTGAGCTCTTGTACCCTGCTGTCTATTTGTGCTTGAGATATAGGTCTTGCAGGACCATTCTCAAACCTTAGTTCTTTAATAATTTCTCCCACCTCTGAGTCTGTAGGTATATAATCCTCAGGCTTTCTAAACAGGGAGTATGGAGGTGTAAACTGTATGGCTAAAGATATTCTTGAACCATTTCGAGGATACAATGGATCACTCACACTACTTCTAGTAAAAGTCTGACGTATATTAAAGTTATTGAAAATACCTTTTCTGATAGGAAATCCGCCAAAATTATCTAATTCTATTGTTTCAATATTGAGTGTAGTATTGGTAGAGAAAAAATCATCAGGCCATTTCAACTGTGAACCCAAACCAATGAAACCTCGAGTAATGGTCATTTTGCCACCAGCAAAAATAGAGTTGTCAAATGCTGTTTGAACAGCACCTATGGAAAAGGATCGAGGTTTTTTACCTCCTAACCAAGGTTCGGTAAAGGAAGCATTATAGGATCTGAAGAATCTACCATTAGACTGAAGTCTGATTGATAGCTTCTGTCCATCTCCTTGAGGCAAAGGGCTCCAAGTGGATCTATCTCTGAGATTGGCCATAGAAAAGTTATTAAACACCACACCCAGCGTTCCTATCAGTCCTTGAAAACCACCGTAGCCTGCTGATAACTCCAACTGATCGGAAGGCTTTTCTTCTAAAGTATACTCTACATCTACAGTACCTCGAGCATGATTGACTTTGGGGTCAATATTCATAGACTCAGGGTTGAAGTAGCCCAGATTTATAATTTCTCTTTGAGACCTGATGATGGCAGACCTGCTAAATTTTTGTCCTGGCTTAGTGCGAATTTCTCTTCGAATTACGTGCTCATTAGTACGGTCATTTCCCTTTATTATGATACTATTGATGGTAAATTGAGGTCCCTCAAAAATACGCATTTCTATATCGACAGAGTCATTGACTATCGCTGTTTCTACAGGATTGATTTCAAAACCTAGATATCCATCATCAAGGTATAATGACGAAATATCACGACCATCCATACTAAATTTCAATCTCGTCTGTAATAATTCTGGATTGTAAACATCTCCCTTACTCATACCAAAAATATTACTCAAATAGTCATCCGTGTAAAGTGAATTGCCTTTCCATGTAATATTTCTGAGATAATGCCTATTGCCTTCGTCAATCTTTATTTTTAACAATATATTTCCTTCAAAAAACCTATAAAGCGTATCTTGAGTGATGACCATATTTTTATAGCCTTCTTTTCGATAAAAATTAACAACGTTTTTCAAGTCTTCTCTATAATCTTTTTCTATCCATTTTGACTTTTTAAAGAGTGCATTTTTAGTTTTCGTTTCCTTCATTTGCTTTTTAAGCTTAGAAGATGGAAATGTATAATTGCCCTCAAATATAATATCGTCAATCTTTATACGCTTTTTGGTGTCGATTATAAACTGGATCCTAACACTGGATTCTTTAGCTTCTTCGGGCATTTCTATGACCTGTACTTCTGTATCTACATACCCTTTTCCTACATAATATTCGATTATTTTTGCTTTCGCAAGTTCCTTTTTGTCTTCTGTAATAATCCCTCCCTTGGTAAGTATTTTATCTACAAAATCATTAAGGTCTGAGTGTTGAGAAGATTTTACGCCTTTATAGGACCATCTTGTCAATTTTGGTCTTTCCACGAGGACCATTTTAAGAAAAACTACTTCTCCCTCTACGCGCTCTACATATACTTGCACATCCTCAAAGAGTCTTAACTTTAATAAAGCTTTGATGGCTGATGGAATGGTAGGACCAGGTATCTGTATTTTTGAACCCTCTCTCATCTTAGCTATAGATTTAATAGCATTTCTATCTCTGTTTTCGGCTCCTTCTATATTGATTCCTCCTATTTCATAAGTCTTTTTCTCCTTATACTCTATGGTAGGTGTTGTAGTCTGTGCTATAATTTTCCCATTGGTCCAGAAGACCACAGCAAAAACAAAAAATGAAAATAAACTATTGGATTTCATATATTTTATACTTATGAACATGTATTGGATAACGCATTTAAGTTTAATACCGCTTCTATACATATCTCTTTTTAACTTTTTCTTAAAGGGTTTCTAAAATTTGTTCACTTGTCATCCCAAATCTTCGCTCTCTATTTTGATAGTCCAGTATGGCTTTATGTAAGTCCTGTTTGCGAAAATCAGGCCACAAGACATCTGTGAAATGCAGCTCAGCATAAGCAGCTTGCCATAGCAAGTAGTTACTAATCCGGTGCTCTCCGCTTGTTCTTATCATGAGTTCCGGATCTGGTATATCTTTGGTAGCTAAATGCTGAGTAAAAATTTCGGAGTTGATATCTTGAATGTTTAATTCTCCTGCCGTTACCTTTTCAGCTATCTTTTTTGTAGCTTCTACTATTTCCCATCTTGACGAATAATTTAAAGCCAAAATCAAGGTCATACCTTTATTTGTTGACGTTTGCTCTATACCCCTCAAAAGAGCGTCTCTGGTACTCGTAGGTAATGAATTGACGTCGCCTATGGCTTTTAATTTAATATTATTTTTATTTAAGGTTTTTATTTCGCTTTTTACAGTTTCAATCAGCAACATCATTAGAGCACTAACTTCTATGGCAGGCCTATTCCAATTTTCAGTACTAAAAGCATACAATGTCAAATATTGGACACCTAATTCAGCGGCCGCTTCTGTTACCTCTCTCACTGCCGTCACGCCATTCTTATGCCCAAATACGCGAGGCTTGCCATGAGATTTAGCCCATCTTCCATTGCCATCCATTATCACAGCTATGTGCTTGGGCAACTTTGAATTATCTATATTTTCTTTATAATTATTCATTTATTTCAAGACCAATGTTTTGTATCACCCTCAGTGCCTTGTTTACAAAACCGCAAAATTAATAAAATTATAAACGATAAAAGCTATTTTATTATTTTATTTGGTTTTTATTCTTTCAGTCTCATGATATTAATCTCATTTTTGTCTCTTTTCTGTAATTAAATTATATATTTGCACTTAAATCTAATTTTTGACATGAAATATCTTTTATATTCTTTGTTTGTTCTCTTGATTGGGGTGTCTTGTCAACCTAAGTCTTTACCTACAGTATTTGAAGTCAAAGAGAATTATGCACTTCTAAAAGCTTCACACGAAATCACAAAACCAGAGTTAGAAAAAATACAAGCTCAATTGGCTGAGTACGATTTTATCTTAGATTATTCAAAATCTCAATTTTATGAAGATGATAAGATAAAGGTATTGGCTTTAACATTACAGACGCCCACCGGCCAAATAGGCTCTACTTCGGCCGACTTAGTGACAATTCAATACAAGTATTACGGTTTTAAGTATGATTCACAAAACGATAATAGCTTTTATATGGGGTTTATGGAGTAATTCATAAATTTATCTCCTCAACATATCCTCCAATCCATTGATTTTTATGGTATGAACTGTACTCAAAATCATACCTAGCCTTCCTTTGGGAAAACCCACCTTTGCCATCCATTCCAGATAGTGAACTGGAAGGGTTTTGATGATACGGCCTTTGTATTTTCCATAGGGCATTTGCATTTGCATGATGTCTTGTAAAATAGTTGGGTCAGGTTGGAGTCCATCGTTTATCATATTATACAAGGGCTTCTTCGGGTTCTAAATCTATGACTTCAGCTTCTTCAGTGGGCTTAGCTTCCACCTCAAATTTCAAATTGTCAATAATGAATTCCTGACGTTCGGGCGTGTTTTTGCCCATATAATAGCCCAAAAGATCCTCTATTCTAGTCTTTTCACCCAATATCACAGGCTCAAGTCGTATATCTTCATTGATGAAATCTTCAAACTCAGAAGGTGATATCTCTCCTAATCCCTTAAAGCGTGTAATTTCGGGTTTGCCACGAAGATTCTTTATAGCTTCCTGCTTTTCTTGTTCACTGTAGCAATAATATGTCTTTTGTTTATCTCGCACTCTAAATAAAGGTGTGTCCAGTATAAAAAGATGACCAGCCTTGACCAAATCGGGGAAAAACTGCAAGAAAAAGGTCAGCAGTAATAGCCGAATATGCATACCGTCCACATCAGCATCTGTGGCGATCACTACCCGATTATACCTCAGGTTTTCGATACCATCTTCTATGTCTAAAGCATGTTGGAGAAGATTGAGTTCTTCGTTTTGATAGACCACTTTTTTGGTCATTCCATAACAATTCAATGGTTTTCCCCTAAGACTAAAAACAGCCTGTGTCTGCACATCACGTGCTTTGGTAATAGATCCACTCGCAGAGTCACCTTCCGTTATAAAAACGGTAGAGGCTAGTTTTATCTCCTCATCAACTTTACGTCCATCATTGAGGTGAACTCGACAATCTCTCAATTTTTTATTGTGAATATTGGCTTTTTTTGCACGTTGATTGGCTATCTTTTTGATGTCGGATATTTCTTTGCGTTCTCTCTCTGACTGTTGGATTTTACGTAAGATAACATCAGCTACTTCCTTATTTTTATGAAGATAATTATCCAGCTGGGTCTTCATAAAATCCATTACAAATGTCCGAATAGTAACACCTTCAGGAGCTATATTTTGTGAACCTAACTTTGTTTTAGTTTGTGATTCAAAAACAGGCTCTTCCACTTTGATGCTTATGGCCCCAATGATAGAAGTCTGCACATCCCGAGTATCAAAATTTTTATTGTAGAAATCGCGCAATGTCTTGACTATCGCTTCTCTAAATGCAGCCAAATGTGTGCCTCCTTGTGTCGTATTCTGACCATTGACAAAAGAATAATACTCTTCTCCATATTGATTGCCATGAGTAATGGCTACTTCCATATCTTCACCTTTCAAATGTATGATAGGGTATAAAATCGATTCAGCATCTGTTTTGCGCTCAAGCAAGTCTCTCAATCCGTTTTTAGAGACCAATGTTTTACCGTTGTAATTGAGTTTTAATCCAGCATTCAAATAGGCATAATTCCAGAGTTGGTTTTCTATGTAGTCGGGCCTAAACTTAAAATTTTTAAATATGGTGTCATCAGCTATAAACTCGATAAGTGTACCATTGGGTTCATTGGTTTTGGCTAGTTTGTGGTCTTGTGTGATAACTCCTTGGTGGAATTCAGCAGTTTTTGATTCCCCGTCTCTAAATGACTGAACTTTGAAGTAGTTGGACAATGCATTTACCGCCTTGGTTCCAACACCATTAAGACCCACTGATTTTTTGAAGGCTTTACTATCATATTTTCCACCGGTATTGATTTTGGAAACACAATCTATAACTTTGCCCAAAGGAATACCCCTACCAAAGTCTCGGATACTCACTTTTCCATTTTCTATTTTTATATCAATATTTTTTCCATTCCCCATGACATATTCATCTATGGAGTTGTCCAATACTTCTTTGAATAAGACATAGATGCCATCATCTTGTGATGTGCCATCGCCCAATTTTCCAATGTACATACCAGGCCTAAGCCTTATATGCTCCTGCCAATCAAGACTTTTTATATTGTCCTCATTATAGACTACTTGCGAAAGATCACTCATGCTATGAAATAGTAATTTTTAAAACAAACCGCAAATATAATATTTTTTTTATATATGTGATGCGAATTTCTTTTTGAAAACTAAAATTCTTATTATATCTGACGCTTCCTTCTTTTCGTTAGTACGAAAAATATCATTCTAAACCGGGGAAAAAAGCATCTTTAAAATGTTGTATTATAGGTTTATTGTTCCGATCAACTAAAATAGAAATGATGTCAAACCTAATTTCCCACTCATGATTTATCTTTTCCATATATCGGAAAGCGCCATCTATTATCAAACTTTCTTTGCGCTTAGAAATACTCTCCTCTGGTGCACCATAGTAATTATACGATTTGGTCTTCACTTCTACAAATACCAAAATGTCTCCATCTTTGGCTATAATGTCTATTTCGGCTTTGCTAAAACGCCATTGGCGCTCTTGGATATGGTAGCCCATATCAATTAGGTGCTGACAAGCTAAGTGTTCGCCCCAATTTCCCAGTTCTGTCGTATTGATTTTATTTTTCATACCCATTCTTAAACATATTTAGAGCTAATTATGTTATTGGGTTTCCAAAAAATATGCCTATAATATTTAAATTCAGTATCTTTGCAGCTCCAAATAAATTAAAAAATAACTTAATACATATATTTTATGAGTAATACAAACACAATGACACAATTGCCTTATAAGGTAAAAGATATCAACTTAGCCGAATGGGGTCGAAAAGAAATTACTTTAGCTGAAGCTGAAATGCCTGGTTTGATATCCCTAAGAGAAGAGTTTCGTGACTCTAAACCATTGAAAGGCGCTAGAATAGCTGGTTGTTTACATATGACTATCCAGACAGCAGTATTGATAGAAACATTAGTAGAATTAGGTGCTGAAGTCTCTTGGTCTTCTTGCAATATATTTTCCACACAAGACCATGCTGCGGCAGCTATCGCTGCAGCTGGTATTCCAGTTTTCGCTTGGAAAGGTATGAATGAAGAAGAATTTGATTGGTGTATAGAGCAAACTTTATTGGCTTTTGAAGATGGCAAGGCGCTCAATATGATATTGGATGACGGCGGTGATTTGACTAATATGGTTTTTGATAGATATCCTGAATTAGTCAATGGTATTAAAGGATTATCGGAAGAAACCACTACAGGTGTGCATAGGCTATATGAGAGACAAAAAAACGGTACACTAGTTATGCCGGCTATAAATATCAATGACTCTGTTACCAAATCTAAATTTGACAACAAATATGGTTGTAAGGAATCTTTGGTAGATGCCATAAGACGTGCTACTGATATTATGATGGCCGGTAAAGTGGCTGTAGTGGCTGGTTATGGGGATGTTGGTAAGGGTTCGGCCGCTTCATTAAGTGGCGCAGGCTGTAGAGTGATAGTGACAGAAATCGACCCTATATGTGCTTTACAGGCAGCTATGGATGGTTTTGCTGTCAAAAAAATGGAGAATGCTTTGCATGAAGCCTCCATTGTTGTCACGGCTACAGGTAATAAAAATATCGTTAGAGAGGAGCATTTTAAAATGATGAAAGACAAAACAATAGTTTGTAACATTGGTCATTTTGATAATGAAATAGATATAGCTTGGCTCAATAAAAATTACGGTCATACAAAAGAACAAATCAAACCTCAGGTAGACCTATATAACATTGATGGTAAAGATATCATTTTATTGGCAGAAGGCAGATTGGTTAATTTAGGCTGTGCCACTGGTCACCCATCTTTTGTAATGTCCAATAGTTTTACCAATCAGGTTTTAGCCCAGATAGAACTTTGGGAAAATCATGGTAAGTATGAAAACAAAGTCTATATGCTCCCTAAGCATTTAGATGAAAAAGTGGCCAGATTGCATTTGGCTAAAATCGGGGTCGAATTAGAAGAATTGTCTCAAGACCAAGCCAAGTATATAGGTGTAACGGTTGAGGGACCATACAAGCCAGAATATTATAGATATTAATTATTTAGATGTTTATCCATTTTGATATTTAGATACTAAAGCAATTACCCCATAAGGCAAGTTTCTTATGGGGTAATTTATTAATATAGTAAAAAAAGCAGTCTATTTCCAAAAAATAAAATATTCTATTTTATTACAAATCCTATTTTAGATATCAAGGTAAAAGTAAATATTTGATCAGTTTATTATAAAACCCGGAAAATAGTTAAACTAAGAAGCAAATTTTAATGTTATTTTTGAACCAAATTAAATGAAACATGATATTTGAATTAACAGAAGAACAAATGGCAGTACAGCAGGCTGCAAGAGATTTTACCCAAAATGAACTATTGCCTGGTGTAATAGAGAGAGACAGAGATATGATTTATCCCACAGAACAAGTCAAAAAATTAGGCGAAATGGGATTTCTCGGTATGATGGTGTCACCAGAATATGGTGGTGGAGGGATGGATACATTATCTTATGTATTGGCTATGGAAGAATTTTCTAAGGTGGATAGTTCATGCTCAGTGATTGTTTCTGTCAATAACTCATTGGTTTGCTGGGGTATCGAGACATTTGGAACAGACGACCAAAAACAAAAGTATTTGCCCAAATTAGCCTCTGGTGAGATTATTGGTTCGTTTTGCCTGTCAGAACCAGAAGCTGGTTCTGATGCGACATCGCAGCGTACTATAGCCGTTGATATGGGTGACCACTACTTATTGAATGGTACAAAAAACTGGATAACCAACGGCGGTAAGTCTTCTATCCACTTAGTTATAGCTCAAACCGATACGGCCAAAGGTCACAAAGGTATCAATGCTCTTATCGTAGAGACCTCTTGGCCTGGTGTAAATATAGGGGCTAAAGAAGATAAGTTAGGAATTAGGGCCTCGGATACGCATACTATCATGTACACAGATGTCAAAGTACCTAAAGAAAATAGAATAGGTGAAGATGGTTTTGGGTTTAAATTTGCCATGAAGTCCTTATCTGGTGGTCGTATAGGTATTGCGGCTCAAGCTTTAGGTATAGCAGCTGGTGCTTATGAATTGGCTGTAAAATATGCAAAAGAAAGAGAAACTTTTGGCAAACCCATCGCTCAACATCAGGCTATAGCTTTCAAACTGGCAGATATGGCTACTGAAATTGAAGCCGCTCGTCTTCTAGTCTATAGGGCCGCATGGTTAAAAGACCAAGGAATGGATTATGATTCAGCATCAGCTATGGCCAAGTTATTTGCCTCGGAAACTGCTATGAAACACACCGTTGAGGCCGTGCAAGTACATGGAGGGTATGGTTATGTAAGAGAGTATCATGTAGAAAGATTGATGCGCGATGCCAAAATTACTCAAATTTATGAGGGCACATCTGAGATTCAAAGAATAGTCATAAGCCGAAGAGTGCTCAAGGAAAGTCTTTATGAGCCTATGTGGAGGTAATGCGTTATTGTTTATTAGTTAATAGTGCAAATTTAATAGTTATTGGGGTCTTGTTTATGGTTAATAGGTATTAGGTATTGTTCTAACTTAATAAACTGTTACTGGATAATTACACGTTGATAGTAAAAATTTAATTGTAAAATATGGGTAAATCTTGGCAAGTAGGTGTTTTTTGGGGTATTCCAGTGAAGGTGCATTGGAGTTTTGGCCTCATAATTCTATTTATCACCTACACAGTATTGTCAAGTGATCTGGAATTATGGCAATCCATAGCATATGGTTTTATGGTTCTAGCCGTGTTTTTGTGTGTCATACTACACGAATATGGGCATGCACTGACTGGAAAAAAACTTGGTATCCGAACTCAAGATATAATTATTTCACCCATAGGAGGTGTGGCCCGCATGGAAAAACTCCCCACCAAACCCTTTGATGAGTTTATTATTACTATTGCTGGACCTTTAGTTAATTTAGTCTTGGGTGGTGTGTTGGGCTTGCTCTTTTTTATTTTTACTGGTAAGTTTTCTATGAACTTAGATACTTATGATTTTGACCAACCTTTAGAATATTTACGTCTATTAGTGCCTATCAACTTAACTTTGTTTTTGTTTAATTTAGTACCTGCTTTTCCTATGGATGGTGGCAGGATACTCAGATCTATCTTGGCGACGCGCATGCATCGGGTAAAAGCTACTAAAATAGCTTCTTACATTGGCCGGTTTTTAGCGATTTGTTTCGTTGCTTACGGCATCTTCAATCAGGCATTGATTCTATCATTAATCGGATTATTTATTTTTATGATGGCAGGCCAAGAATACAATCAAATAAAACTCATGGATGTCATCAATAGTGTCACTGTAGGTGATATCATGCGTACATCATTTAGTAAACTTCATCTAAGTGATGATTACCAGACCATTATTGATAAATATCATAGAAATGGAGAGCACAATTTTTTGGTTTTTGATACAATGGGTAATTTGTCTGGCACCATACCTGAACTTTTTATAAAAGACGTCATTAAGTCCAAACAGTTTGACACAAAAGCGATGCAACTCATGTCTTCTAAAACAGGTACAGCCTACCCAGAAGAAAAAATAAAAAATATTATTAATGATATGCGCCAAGACGGTCTTTCCATTATGGCAGTGGTCAAAAATGGGGAAATTATCGGGGTTTTAGATAGAAATGGTATAGAAAATTATATAAGATTAAACGCTGGCTGATATAAAGTAAAACCAAGATACATACTAACGAAATTGTATTAATAAATATCACTTTAAGTCTGAATTATTCAATTCTTAGATAAGCTAGGTCAATATGGTAAAGCCCCATTGAATCTAAAGATAAATTAGCATCGGCTATCGAAAAGGCTTTAGTATAAAGAGCCTCAAATTAGATTTTAGGCGTCTGCTCCTTTTTTAAAAGTTCATACTTTTTTTGTTTCTCTTGCCATCTTTTTACAGCATATTGTTGCATATCTTCCACTTTATCTTTTTCATCTACTATTTCAAAGCCAAGCAGAGCTTCTATGATATCCTCCAATGTAGTAATACCATCCATGCCTCCATATTCATCTATAATTAATGAAATATGCTCTTTTTTCTGAAGCATTTCTTCCCATGCGTCAAATAAAGTCAAATTTTCAGGAAAGTGTATAATTTCTCTCTTTATATCTTTCAACTTCAAATTGAACTGATCTTCTGCTAATTTTTCAAATACAAGTTCTCTGAATATATAACCAGTTATATTGTCTCTGTTTTCATGAAAAATAGGTATTCTTGAAAAATGCAAGAATTCTTTATTCTTTAAAAACTCTTCTAATGCCATTTCCTCATTGGCTGTTACAACAACAATCCTAGGTGTCATAACCTCTTTAATTTTAAGACTTTTAAGCTTAATGAGGTTTTGAATGATTTTATTTTCTTTATCAACAAAAATACCCTCCTGGGTACCTATACTTGCTAGTGCTGATATTTCTTCTCTGCTAGTTGTAAGCTCAGATTTGTTTCTAGACAACATTTTTGTTAAAATAGAGGAAATCCAAACGAGTGGATAAGTAATAAAAATCATCACATTTATGATTTTAGAAGAAATACCCACTAATTCTTTGCTATAATTTGCACCTAGTGTCTTGGGAATAATTTCTGTCACTACTAAAATCAATATGGTCAAAACAGCTGAAACTATTCCAAAATAAGCCTCCCCAAAAACTATGGTTGCTTGAGCTCCTACTCCAGCAGCTCCTACAGTGTGAGCTACTGTATTTAAAGAAAGAATAGCTGATAAAGGCTTATCCACATCTTCTTTTAAATTGAGCATAGCTTTAGAACTTTTGTCCCCATTTTCCACTTTTGATTTTAAGTAGGAGACTGGCGTCGATAATAATACCGCCTCCATAACAGAGCATATAAATGAAGTGAAAAGTGCAATAAAGAGATAAATTAGTAAGAGTGTCATTTTGTTTTAAATGTTAAATTTATTTTGTCGTTACAGTTATCTAATACAACCTCCAACGCCAATCTGTCTAAAATATTATATTTGAGGTCAAAAGTAGATAAAAAAAATGTATTAAGGTACATTATAAACTCAAATAAGCTATTATAAAATCTATTCCAATCCAAAATGCCTTCAAAATCAGGCCTTTACATTGCATTGGGTTCGTCGTTATAGCATATACATTGATTCCTTTATCAGAAGACTTGATTTGCCAGTCTGAATGCTGTATGAGAGGGCAGGCTAGCCTGACAGAAGAAATGAAGGTAGGTTAGCCTTTTTGATTGCATAACGATATCTAATGGCTTATTTGATTTAAGCAACTTTTATTAGAAAAACTGCACTGAGCATAAACGGGGTGTACAAAAACCATGATAATATTCTATAAGAAACGTGAACTCGGTATCTCAAAAGATATATTTGGCGTGTCAATTACATAAGATCTTTTAAATTTGTTCCTCTACGAGTGTCCAAACTAAAATTTGAACATGTTAAGAATAAAAATTGAATTAAAAATATGTAGCTAAAAAAGATGATAAGCTATAGATTTTCTTAAATTTTTTTCTATAACTTAACCAATTCCGTACAATCTTTGTATCTTAGCCCAAAAATTAATTTATGCTGGCAAAAACCTATGCAAGTGCCGTACAAGGTGTGGAAGCTCAGACTATAACAGTAGAAGTCAATGCTGGGGGAACAGTCGCGGCAGGAAAACAAATGTATTGGCTTGTAGGCCTACCTGACAATGCTGTCAAAGAAGGTTGGCAACGTATAGAAGCCGCAATTAAGAATATAAAACACCAAGTACCTCGTGTCAAACTCGTCGTCAATCTTGCCCCTGCGGATATCAGAAAAGAAGGTTCGGCTTATGATTTGCCCATAGCTATGGGTATATTAGCGGCAACCGGCCAAATCAAAGCTGACAATTTAGACAAATACATTTTAATGGGTGAAGTGGCTTTAGATGGTAGATTAAGACCCATAAAAGGAGCCTTACCTATAGCTATTCAAGCGCGAAAAGAAGGTTATAAAGGCTTTATTTTACCCAAAGAAAATGCCCGAGAAGCAGCCATAGTCAATGACATTGATGTATATGGTATTGAAAACATTGTAGAGGCCATTAATTTTTTTAATGAAGAGACAAATATCCAACCCACAGTATATGATACGCGTGAAGTCTTTTTAGATACAAGCAATCAATATGCTGTCAATTTTAGTGATGTCAAAGGCCAAGAAAACATCAAACGTGCATTAGAACTGGCAGCAGCAGGTGGTCACAATGTCATTCTCATAGGACCTCCAGGGGCTGGAAAAACTATGTTGGCACGAAGGCTACCTACCATTTTGCCACCATTAAATCTTTATGAAGCTCTCGAAACTACCAAAATACATTCGGTAGCGGGAGCCTTAGGAGCTGACTCTTCCTTGGTGACAGAGAGACCATTCAGAGCTCCACATCATACTATTAGCGACGTAGCCTTAGTCGGTGGTGGATCTAATCCTAATCCTGGTGAGATATCTTTAGCTCATAATGGAGTATTATTTCTAGACGAATTGCCCGAATTTAAGCGTTCCGTATTGGAAGTCATGAGACAGCCCATGGAAGAGAGAAAAGTGACCATATCTAGAGCACGTATCTCCGTAGATTACCCATCAAGTTTTATGTTGATAGCCTCTATGAATCCTTGTCCTTGCGGTTTTTATAATCACCCCGAAAAAGAATGTGTCTGCGGACCAGGCGTCGTCAAAAAATACCTCAATAAAATATCTGGGCCTCTTTTAGATAGAATAGACCTTCACGTTGAGGTGACACCCGTATCTTACGATGAACTTTCTAGCGTAGAATACACGGCTGAAAAAAGCGAAGTCATAGCAGAAAGAGTTGTCCGAGCTAGGCAAATACAAGACGAGAGATTTAAAGACCAACCTGGAATATTCAGCAACGCTCAGATGCCAAGTAGAATGGTCCGAGATGTATGCGCTTTGACTCCAGCTGGTGTCAATCTCTTAAAAACGGCCATGAATAGGCTTCAATTATCTGCAAGAGCGTATGACAGAATTCTAAAAGTAGCTCGGACCGCCGCTGATCTAGCTGGAAGCCCTGATATCAAAATAGAACATTTAGCAGAAGCCATTCAATATAGAAGTTTGGATAGAGAAGGCTGGGCTGGATAACTTCATACGTATTTAAGTTAATTTTGGGCATTTACTTATACAAAATAGTTAATTCCATTACAACGAGATGTTAAATAGACCCTATTGTACACTAAAAAAGGTAAAAATGGCATTATCTTTGCATTACCATTTGCTAATTGCAATGTCTTACACACCCAAAATAGCGATTTAATTTATTAATTCGTATTCCAAAAATTGATTTATTATATAAAACCATGAACATGAAATCATTAATAGCAAGACATCTTGCATTAATGATAGTAACATTTTTGGCTTGTTTTGTCTCTTTATACGCTAAATCCCCTACCAGCGAAGAGATAACTAAACGAGTTAAAAGTTTGAATACTGTCATTGATGTGAAGGTAACCGATGAGGTTATCAATGAAATTTTAACTAGAGTTACAAAACACCGTCAGGAGTCAGAATCTATATTAGGAAGAACAACCCTATATTTTCCTATGATTGAACATCAATTGAGAAAATATGGACTTCCTGATGAAATCAAATATTTACCCATAATTGAATCAAGTCTTTTGCCTACTCTCGAATCACGTAAAGGTGCTGCAGGACTTTGGCAAATTATGGAAAAAACGGGTAGGACTTTTGGCTTATCTGTGGACAAATACTTTGATGACCGAAAAGATGTTGAAAAATCTACCATCGCAGCAATCAAGTATTTATCTGTTATGTACAATTTGTATGGTGATTGGACTATGGCATTAGCTGCATACAACTGTGGTGAAGGTAATGTCAACAAGGCCATCAAAAAATCTGGAGGAAAAACGACCTATTGGGAAATACATAAACATTTACCTTTGGAGACCCAAAAGTTTATTCCTCGTTTTTTAGGAATTGCGTATTTGATGAATCATTATTATTTGCATGATCTTAGTCCAAGAGAGCCTGAAGACTATTTTAAATATCCGTTAACTATAAAGGTTTTTGAAAAAGTGGACTTAAAAAAATTAGCGAATGAATTAGATTTGAGCCTTTATACTATTAAAATACTTAATCCTATCTACAGAAAAGATATAATACCTGCACCAAAGGGCGATAGTTATCATACACTTACACTACCAGATTTATCCATGGCCGTATATCTTACTAAATACAATTCCATTGATAATATTATAAATAAACCCTTTGTGCTAACTCGCAGTAATAGCCTTACTAACATACCTTTAGCAGAAGTTAGTCTAAAAGATTTTGGACAGTTAGGTTTTGCTTCTTTAAAACCTGTTAAGAATTCATTTGATTTGACTATTTTACAGAAAATAGAAGATAAAATGAAAATAAGTACTGCACCTGTAACTCTTTATAGAATGAGACGCAAAGAATCTTTATCTGATATCGCATTAAGATATAATGTCTCTTTAGATGAATTAATACAACTCAATAATATCAATCCAAAAGAAGGCATTAACCCAGGAACTATTATAATATTGCCAGACATCAAAACATAATTTTGGCTCTAGTTATAAAAAAAGGTTGGTCAAATTAACATCGCCAACCTTTTTTCTTTGAAAAAAAGACCTATTCCCTATTCATTGACTTCATCATTTTCAATATCCTTAAGCAAATCATTGACCTCTTTAGTGGCTTGATTAAGCTTCTCCACATTTTTCTGACGCTCTATGTCAGGTTTTACTTTCGAGATTGTTGCAGTGTTACTAAATGTAAAGCCGCGTACATCTGTTCCAACGTAAATGTAGTCACCATGGCCAAAAGTTCCTCCTAAAAGCTTTTTAGCCAATGTATTAGATATCTCTCTTTGGATCACTCTGGCCATAGGTCGAGCACCGAAAGAAGGCTCATAACCCAAATCAGCTAATAGGTCCATAGCAGAGTCATCAAAAACAATATCAATTTCTTGCGCTTTAAGCTTTTGAGTCAATTTATTGATCATCAATAGGGCAATCTTTTTGATCTCCTCTTTTGACAATGGTAAAAACATGATCTTCTCATCTATTCTGTTAATAAATTCTGGTCTCAAGTGCTCTTTCAGAGCATCAAATACCTCTATTTTCGTTGTTTCGATGATATCAATTCTATGTTTTTCTCCTAAGGCATCCAAATCTTCAAAATTTTCCAATATTTTATCAGATCCCATATTGGAAGTCATAATGATGATCGTATTTTTGAAATTAGCCACTCTACCTTTATTGTCTGTTAAGTGACCATCATCCAATACTTGCAATAAAATATTGAAAGTGTCTGGGTGTGCTTTTTCAATTTCATCTAGTAGAATAATTGAATAAGGTCTTCTTCGGACGGCTTCTGTCAATTGACCACCTTCATCATATCCCACATATCCCGGAGGCGCTCCCACAAGTCTAGAAACAGCATGTTTTTCTTGATATTCACTCATGTCTATTCTAGTTATAGCTGTCTCATCATCAAAAAGAACTTCAGCCAATGCTTTTGCCAGTTCGGTTTTTCCTACGCCCGTTGGTCCTAGAAATAAGAAAGAGCCTATTGGTTTTTTCTTATCTTGAAGACCCGCTCTACTACGTCTTACAGCGTCCGATACCGCCTCTATAGCCTCATCCTGACCTATTACCCGATTCCCAATTTGAGCTTCTAATTGTAGAAGTTTTTCTTTTTCACTTTGAAGCATCTTAGAAACGGGTATGCCTGTCCATTTGCTAATAACATCAGCGATATCATCTGCCGTAACGACTTCATTGGTAAAACGACTACCTTCTGGCAGTTGATCCAGTTTTTCTGTAGCGACCTGGAGCTGAGCTTCCTTTTCCTTAAGTGAACCGTAACGTATTTTGGCTACTGTCTCATAGTCACTGTCACGTTCTGCCTTTTGGCCTTCGTATTCAAGCCTCTCTATATCTTCCTTAATTTTTTGTATAGTGTCAACTATTTCTTTTTCAGACTTCCAGGCTGCTGTGGTAGAGTCTAGCTTTTCTTTAGTATTGGCTATCTGTTCGATAAGAACATTGAGTTTCTTCTCATCTTTCTCTTTTTTGATAAACTCTTTTTCTATTTCTAACTGCCTGAGTCTTCTTTGGAGCTCATCAATAGCCTCTGGAACAGAGTCCAATTCTAAGCGCAATTTAGAAGCTGCCTCATCTATCAAGTCTATTGCTTTATCCGGTAGTTTTCGATCTGCTATATATCTGTGTGATAATTCTGCTGCTGCGATAAGGGCTTCATCTAGAATATCTATTTTATGGTAGACTTCATACTTATCTTGAATACCTCTAAGGATAGAAATAGTATCTTCAACTGATGGTTCGTCTACTAAAACCGTTTGAAATCTTCTGACAAGGGCTTTATCATTTTCAAAATATTTTTGATATTCGTCAAATGTGGTAGCGCCTATGGTCCGGAGCTCTCCTCTAGCTAAGGCCGGCTTTAATATATTAGCAGCATCCATTGCTCCTTGTCCACCACCTGCGCCTATCAATGTGTGTATTTCATCTATAAAAAGAATAACTTCTCCATTAGAAGCAATGACTTCATTAATAACGGCCTTTAATCTTTCTTCAAATTCTCCTTTATATTTAGCACCCGCTACTAGTGCAGCCATATCTAAAGTAAAGATACGCTTAGAGTCTAAATTTTCTGGTACATCGTGGGTAACTATACGCCATGCGATGCCCTCTACTATGGCCGTCTTTCCCACACCTGGATCACCCAATATGATCGGGTTATTCTTTTTTCTCCGTGATAGTATATGTAGTATACGTCTTATCTCTTCGTCCCGACCAATAATAGGGTCTAATTTGCCATTTTCAGCTTGTTCATTGAGATCGACTGCATATTTCTTGAGCGCATTGTATTGATTCTCGGCATTGGGATCGTTTACCTTTCTGCCTTTTCTCAATTCTTGTATGGCCATCTTCATTTTTTCTTCTGTGACGCCTAGGCTTTTGAGCATAGAAGCCGCTTTATCATTACCTTTGATTATCCCCAATATCATAAGCTCCAAAGAAATAAATTCGTCGCCAAACTCAATCAAAAGTTTTTTAGCTGCAGCCAATGCTTTATTAGCATCATTTGTTAAATATTGTTTGTCAACTCCATGTACTTTAGGGTATTTTTCTAATTCATTATTTATGTCTCTTTTTAGAGATACTATATTAATACCCACCTTGGCAAATAAAAATTCTGCCAATTTAGGATCTGTCTCAAGTATGCCTCTGAGCAGATGTATAGTATCTACACCTTGTTGATCAAGGGAACCCGCTAATTGCTGTGACTTCAATATAGCCTCTTGGGCATTTACTGTAAAATTATCGTATGTCATCTCTTTTCTGTTTATTATTTTTTTGTAAAAGTAATACAATTTTATTTATCAAAAAAGAAGCCAGAACACAAAACATGACAAAATGTCACAAGTTGCTGATAATCAATGTCATAATTTCGTGTTTTGTGCGTTGAATATGTAATAATGTCTAGACAATAATCAAAGAGCTCTTAGAAAACATCTTTTCCTATTTTAAAAACATTATTGCCTTTATTCTGTTAAGGGCCTAATAAATTTTAAAAATTATGTCAGATGTGTTAATTAAGCTAAAAATAGGTGATAAAATCCCTGGTTTTAATGCTTGGGATAATGAGGGTAATGCAATAACTGATGAACAATTAATAGGTCAAAAGGCAGTCATATTTTTTTATCCTCAGGATGATACACCTACTTGTACCAAAGAAGCTTGTAACTTAAGAGACAATTACAATTTTCTAAAAAAACATGGATATGAAGTGTATGGTGTAAGTAAAGATAGTGTCAAAAAGCATCAAAAATTTATTGAAAAATATGATCTGCCATACAAATTAATAGCAGATCCAGAATTAAACATGCTTAATACTTTTGGGTGTCACGGCCCCAAAAAGTTTATGGGAAAAGAAGTGATAGGAACTTATCGCACTACATTCTTAATAGATGAAATGGGTATCATCACCCATATAATAGACAATGTCAAGGCTGTAGAACATACTAATCAAATAAAAGAAGCCTTGGGTTGGTAAAATAAAAAGGACGTTTTCAGGTAGAAAACGTCCTCTATGAAAACAAAACTACAGTATGAATGTAAATCTTTTATTTTTTTGATTTTTTGTTTTTGAATGGCTTTTTCAGATTTAGCCTGTCTCTCTAAAGATTTAATCTTTTCTTCTTGAGCTATCGACTTTCTTTCTAAAGCTATTTCTTTTTGAACTGCCGCTTTATTTCTCATTTCTTTTGACTTATTATCATCGGTAGTCTTTTCAGCTTTGTTGGCCATTTTCTCGGCTTTTACTATCTCCTTATTGGCTTTTTTTATTTCCTTATCCGCCTTCTTAAGCTCTTTCTTATTTAATTTCATCTCTGTTTTTATCTCTTTCTCCTGATTAGAAGACTTCTGTCCTACTAAAGCGATATTTAAAACACCCACTAATAATGCTGTCATGAATACATTTTGATACTTCATTGTAATAAAAAGTTTATTTAACGTAAAGACTTAAAATTGCCTAAGAATATTTCATCTTGCTATTCATTTAACTAGATTTTAACCTCTTCACAAAACAATACAATTGATTAAATATCCAATAATAGTTGTCGTATTTCTTAATCTATTGTATGTAAGTCTTACATTTGCATTTTTTAATTATATAAAAAGTCACCACATGCAACACTTCGAAACTAAAGCCATTCGGAATCAAACAGAGAGAACCTCTTTTGGCGAACACTCAACGCCCTTGTTTTTGACGTCCAGTTTTGTATTTGATGATGCAGAAGATATGCGGGCTAGCTTTGCAGAGGAAAATGACAAAAATATCTATAGTCGATTTTCCAATCCTACAGTCAATGAATTTGTGGACAAAATGGTAGCTTTAGAAGGTGGCGAATCTGGTGTTGCGTTTTCTACAGGCATGAGTGGTATTTACTTTACCTTATTGGCGCTTTTGAAACCTGGAGACCATGTCCTATCGTGCAGATCAGTTTTTGGCTCTACACACTATTTGATGCAAAAACATTTTCCTGTATGGCATGTAGAAACCACATACTTTGATTCGCAAGATATAGATAATTTAGATAAATTCATCAAACCCAATACAAAAATACTGTTTTTGGAGACGCCAACAAATCCTGGTTTAGAAATTTTTGATTTGAATGTTTTAGGGCAATTTGCCAAGAGGTACAACCTGGTTTTTATTGTGGACAATTGTTTTGCTACACCTTATTTGCAACAACCAATAAAATTTGGCGCAGATATCTCTTTGCATTCTGCAACAAAACTTATTGATGGCCAAGGACGTGTTTTAGGTGGTGTGGCTGTCGGTAAAAAAGAGTTAATTCGAGAGATTTATCTATTGTCACGCAACTGTGGACCTTCCCTATCTCCATTCAACGCATGGGTTTTAAGTAAAAGTCTTGAGACATTAGCCCTCCGCGTTGATAAACACTGCCAAAATGCACTAAAAATAGCTGAATACCTAGAAAAGCAACCAAAAATAAAATCTATAAAATATCCTTTCCTAGACGCGCATCCGCAAAAACATATCGCTATAGCGCAAATGAAAGCCGGAGGTAATATTATTGCCTTTGAGGTAGGAAAAACCGGAGCTGATGCTATCCAATTTATGGACAATACCAGAATGTTATCTATTACTGCTAATTTGGGGGATAGTCGCAGTATCATTACACACCCTGCCAGCTCTACTCACAGTAAATTGTCTGAAGAAGAACGACTTCATGTAGGTATTTCCTCACAAATGATAAGGATGTCTGTCGGACTAGAACATGTAGAAGATATCATTGAAGACTTAGCACTTGGATTGAGGTAGAAAATAGTTTTTTAACTCAAACTATTCTTTTTTCTAAAAAATCTTCCTAAGCTCGATATAAGTCAGCTTAAAGGAAGCGGATTAGCATTCCATCCACTCATAATATGTCTTATCCAGTATTTCACAATTATCTGACTGGCCAAACCATCTATATCTATTTCGAGCGATAATATCGTATGTCCCATTTAGGATAAAATTGGGTACGATACTAAGCAGTCTAGCTAATAATAGATATTTTCCTGATAAAATACTTAGAACTTCGATCGCAGCTGCACTTTTATAGTATATTTTTCCTTGCCAAAAGAGAAGAACTGAATCGTACTTTGGTTGGGAGTATATCCACTGTATGGGCAAAAACTTGAAGACTCTTTTTGGATCTCTTTCAACTATCCAAAATACTGAATGGTGACAAAGATGGCAAACACCATCATACAAAACTATAGGGTATTTATGTGATAGATTAAGAATGTCTTTTTCTTGATATTGAGCCATCATTTTAAATATTCAATAATATCATAATTATGGGTCACGAAAACACATCTACGATAAGGTCTTCTACTCTCGAAAGTAATTTCACTTCTATACCCATATTTTTACCTTTGATCACCTCTGATTTATATTTGGAAATGTAAATAGCTTCAAAACCCAATCTTGCTGCCTCCTGAATACGTTGGTCGATACGGCTTACTGGCCTTATTTCACCTGATAGACCGACTTCACCCGCAAAACATATCTTTTTCGTGACATGAATATCATTAAGAGATGAAATCAATGCACTGACTATAGCCAAATCTACAGAAGGGTCAGTAACCTTGATACCACCAGCAATATTGAGAAAAACATCATTTTGCCCAAAAGGTAGTCCACATCTTTTTTCAAGAACAGCCAAAAGCATAGATAATCGTCTCAAGTCAAAACCCGTAGCAGAACGTTGTGGCGTTCCATAAATTGCTGGACTAACTAAAGCCTGACATTCCAACAATAATGGACGCACCCCTTCCATCGAAGCTGCTATAGCACTACCGCTTAATTGACCATCATCAGGTGAAATGAGTAATTCTGAAGGATTAGATATTTCTTTAAGTCCTCGCATATCCATGGCATATATTCCTATCTCATCTGTACTGCCAAACCTGTTTTTTAACGTACGCAAAATCCTGTATGCATAATGCTGATCTCCTTCAAACTGTAAAACAACATCAACAATATGCTCCAAAAGCTTTGGCCCCGCTATACCCCCTTCCTTTGTAATATGTCCTATAATAAAGATAGGTATATTGGTTTCTTTGGCATATCTTTGAAGTTCGCCTGTACACTCTCTCACCTGCGAGATACTTCCAGGAGGGCTGTCAATATAGGGACTCATCAAGGTCTGTATGGAGTCAATAATTATGAGTGAGGGTTCCAGTTTGTTGGCCTCCTTGAGTATTTGTGACACATTGAGTTCAGTGAAGACGTAACATTCGTTATTGGTACTGCCTATCCTTTCCGCACGCATTTTAATTTGTTCTTCGCTCTCTTCTCCAGAAACATAAAGGACTTTAATTTTTTGCTTCAGAGCGACTTGTAACATTAAAGTAGATTTTCCTATGCCTGGCTGACCCCCTACCAAAATCAGTGATCCACTAACCAAGCCACCGCCTAAAACCCTGTTAAGTTCGCCGTCATGCATATCCATTCTTATGGAGTCTAACGCTGACACTTCTTGAAGCTTTTTAGGTGTTGCCTTTTGTTTCCTTTGAGGTCTCCATGCTTCAGCTTTTTGCTCTTGTACCGTAATTTTTTCTATAACCTCTTCTTGATAAGTATTCCATTCAGAACATGAAGGACACTTACCTACCCATTTGGGAGATTGAGCTCCACAATTGTTACAGAAAAAAACTGTTTTTGCTTTCAATTCAATTTTATTAAAAAAATTTATTAAAAAATGTGACTTTCAGATCACATTTCGTCTTAATTAAATAATTGACAAAATTTGTAAATCTCCTAAAGAGGAGTAAGAATAAATTGTTTTCAATTGGTTTTTTGGGGTTATGCGGAGTGCGAGCTACAGTTCGTCTCCGCTTTTTTTTTAAAATAATTAAACAACCTCAATATCCATCATGCATTTATAATGGCCTTTAGGACACTCATGATGACCCAGTTTTGAACATGGTCTACAAGATAAATCCAATACTTCAAAATTTTTATGCTTGGATGGATATTTAAACCCATAAAAAGGATACATTCCAAAATCAGGCATAGTACTACCCCAATACACGTCTATTTCCTTTTTTAATGCCGCTGCAATATGCATCATTCCCGTATCTCCTGAGATGACTTTTACAGCATGTTTTGTAATTCCTGCACTCACTCCAAGTCCTATTTTACCGCAAAAGTTTATAACTTTTTCAGGAAACAAGTCATTAAGCTCTTGAGCCACATCTCTGACATCTTCGCCCCCTATCAATACAACATGATGTATAGAAGCGGCGATAATTTCCTGACATTTAGGTATGGGAATTCTTTTAGTAAAATACGTAGCCCCCATAACAAGAACATTATATTTTGGAAAATTTTTGACTAAATCCAAAGCATCTTGCTCATCTTCAGGCAAAATAAAATAATCTAAGCCCTCTCCATCATCTTTAATTCCTATTTCTGATAAAGCTTCAAAATACCTATCTACTAAATGTTTATTTTTGGGTAAGCCTTGTGATTTAAAATTGACTGCCATCCATTTTTCAGCATTTAGTTTTTGATATCGTATTGTTTTGACACCCAATGCCCAACTGACTCTATAAGACCTTAGATTTTTATGTAGATCCAAGATGATATCAAAGTTTTCGGCTTTTAATTCGGCAATAGTATCCGAGATTTTATCTTTTAAGGTATGTATCTTATCGATATATGGATTTTGTCTAATGACATGAGCAAAACTTGGTTTAACCAAATAATGGATTTCAGCATTCAGTTGTTTTTTAGCACACCTTACCACTGGAGTTGTTACTACAATATCCCCAATGGAAGAAAATCTTATGATCAGAATTTTTTTTATAGACATTCAGTTACTTTTTATCATTTTAACACATAATACAATGATAAATAATAACAAAAGTTGAAATAATTAAGACAAACTTTTTATTTCAGAAACTAATTTATTAAGTACATTCTTGGCATCACCAAAAAGCATAGACGTCTTGGGTCTAAAGAAAAGGTCATTTTCTATACCCGCATATCCAGGCTTCATACTTCTTTTGTTGACTATGATATGAGAAGCGTCTTCTACATCAAGTATGGGCATACCATAGATAGGCGAAGCTGGGTCAGATTTGGCGGCTGGATTGACCACGTCGTTGGCCCCTAAAACCATAACGACATCTGTTGATGAAAATTCTGGATTGACCTCTTCCATATCCATCAATCTATCATAGGACACATCCGCTTCAGCCAGTAAAACATTCATATGTCCTGGCATACGACCTGCTACAGGATGAATGGCGTATTTTACTTCGACACCATTTTGATCAAGTACCTTTTCTAACTCATGACAGGTATGTTGTGCTTGAGCTACAGCAAGACCATATCCTGGGACGATGATGACTTTTTTTGAATACATCATCAATACCGCAGTATCAGAAATACTAATCTCTTTGTATGTACCTCCACTTGAACTTGTTACTCCTTCACCCGAAGCGCCCCCTCCAAAAGATCCTACTAAAACATTGAGCAATGATCTATTCATCGCATTGCACATGAGTATAGTTAGCAATGTGCCCGCACTACCTACCAATATACCACCAGTAAGCATCACCACATTATCATACAGTAAACCTCCAAAAGCCGCAGCTACACCTGTAAAAGAGTTAAGTAAAGAAATCACTACAGGCATATCCGCTCCACCGATGGGCATAACAAATAATATACCATAAAGAGCTGAAACTACGAGTATCAAATATAATAAAGAACTCCCTCCCAAACCCAACCAACCAGTTATACTTGAAATAACCAATACTGTAATAATAATCAAAAGTCCAATATTAAAAACTTGTTGAAATGGCAAGACTTTGTCACCAAGATTGCCATTAAGCTTGGCAAAAGCGACCATACTTCCCATAAAAGACACCGTACCAATAACCAATGCGACCAGGATTATTAGTGTCATGGTCGGTTCTGAAGCTATATCTATACCTTGATGTACCATATGGTTGTATTCTACTATAGAAATGATAGCTGCACAAGCCCCTCCCATTCCATTAAAGAAGCTTACCATCTGAGGCATAGCTGTCATTTTGACACGTTTGGCCATAAGTACACCTATGACAGTACCTATGATTAGACCTGCAAATATCCAAGTATAATTACCTAAAGCCATGTCTTCCTTATTCCTATACAAGAAAATTGTAGTAAAAATAGCCAAGCCCATACCCGCCGCTGCGTAGAGATTTCCTTTACGCGCAGTATCAGGGTGTGAAAGCATTTTTAATCCAATTATGAAAGATATACTCCCTATCAAATAACTAATTGCTAATATCCCACTCATATTTATTCTATGTCTTTATTTTTTAAAAATTTAAATCTCGGTTGATAGGTATTAAGCCTTTTTCTTTTTCTTGAACATTTCTAGCATTCTGTCCGTTACCACAAAACCACCTACCACATTAAGCGTACCCAATACCACCGCCAAAAACCCCAATATCAAAGCTAAATAATCATCACTATCCGCCTGACCCATAACTATAATGGCACCAATGATGACTACACCATGTATGGCATTAGCTCCACTCATCAGGGGCGTGTGAAGTACCGCAGGTACATTAGAAATAACCTCAATGCCAAGAATGATCATTAATATGAGAATGAGGATAAAATCAAAATTGTCTATTATAAAATTAAGTGCTTGTTCCATTTTATTCTATTTTAGAGATGAGTGCAGAAGATATGATTTCATTAGTCATATCAAGATTAATTTTTCCTTCTTTGACCACTATTTGCAAAAAATTTATAATATTATTGGAGAAAAGAACGCTGGCTACACCAGAGGCATCATCTGCTAAGTGTGAATTACCTATTATCGTCACGCCGTTTTGTTGTATGATTTGATTGTCCTGTGTAAAAGCACAATTGCCTCCCGTGGATGCCGCTAAATCTACAATAACAGATCCCGGCTTCATGTTATTTATAGTGTCTTCGGTAATTAGTAGTGGTGCTTTTCGGCCCCTAACTTGTGCTGTCGCTATGACGATATTGGACCTTAAAGCTCTTTCCTGGACTAAGGCACGTTGCTTGCCTAAGAACTCTTCCGACTGCTGGACGGCATAACCACCAGCTCCTTTATCGTCAGCTGCGCCTTCTACCTCTACAAACTGGGCTCCAAGACTCATGACCTCTTCTTTGGCAGCAGACCTTGTATCAAAAGCTTCTACTTTAGCACCCAATCTTTTGGCTGTAGCTATAGCTTGTAGTCCGGCCACGCCCGCTCCTAATACCATGATTTTGGTCGGAGGGATAGTTCCAGCTGCTGTCATCATCATGGGAAAGATATTGTTGTAATACTCTGATGCTTTAATTACAGCTCTGTATCCTGCCAATGATGCCATAGAAGATAAGATATCCATAGACTGAGCCAAAGTAGTTCGTGGTATCATATCCATACTGACCACATTTATAGCATACTTCGACAATGATGGCACTACTTCACTATCTTGATAGGGTGCCAACATAGAAATATATAAAGCACCTCTTTTAATGAGAGCCATTTCATCCTTACATAGTGGTTCTATGGTCACTAGGATATCTGATTGGGTCAAAACTTCATCTCGTGACTTGATGCTTATACCTTGGCTTGAGTAATCTTCATCCCTAAAACCCGCGCTTGTACCTGCGCTTGCCTCCACTCGGGCTGTTAAACCCATTTTAGATATTTTAGGCATCGAAGCTGGGACGATAGCTACTCTTTTAAAACTTTTCTCCTTTAATATTCCCAATATCATATTTAAATAATTATCTGAGTGCGAAGTTAGAAAATAATGTTATATTGTGTAGGTTTTAGCTAGATTTATTTTTTTGGGAATGTCTTTTTAGACAAAATACGGCTTTATAGCTTAAAGGAACAAGGGGAATAAGGAACTAGTGCTCTGTACTTCACTTCGGCAAGCTCATTAAGTGGCTAGCGCTCAGTATGGCAGGCTGGACCACAGTCCATAGCATCGAGTTGGCGGATTAGGGGGAAAGGTATGAGAGATTATTGTGAATATTCCTGGGGGCAAATAATATAATCATAAAATGTAAATTCAAACAATGACTGATCTAAATTTCTACAAAAATATCGATAAATCCCGAAATCAATACAATATTCAAATTCAGCAAAATTTTTACCTAATTTGGATATGCCATGAGCATGTATTTTATAACAATTATATTCCTTGTTCTTAATTTGTTTTTTAAATTTAGAAACAACATCGTATTTATACGTAAATTTTGCAGTATCCGTCCAGGAATCTAATATTATATTTTGCCACCCAGTGCCATTAAACGTAAATGTCCAATTCCAAGTAGGTTTATTATACACAACAAAAGGCCATGGTGCAGTATAATTTTGCATAAATTTACCTTGCCTTGGAGGATGCATCCAAAAGTTTACAGAATTATCAACACACCCAGTTTGCGCGTTTAAAATTAATGCTTTATCACCATCCAAGTATTGAAACAATAATGGGGTTTGATTCCATCCAATTTTATCATTATTTCGGTACAAATCATAACCACACATTGAAAAATATTTACAGAATTGTACCTTATTGAGACCAAAACTACTTAGATCTATTGGAATAGAGTCCGTATTGTCAAACTTAAATTTATATATTTTGGAAATCATAGAATCAATTATTCTAGTTTGAGAATAACGTTGTTTAATAGATTCATGATAAATACCTGATTCATAAAATCCATTAGAATCAGTATCCTGTTCTAACTCAATGACGATACTTTTTTTGTTATAGCATGAATGCATAGAAAAAGTACTAAAGAAAATAATTACAATAAAACATTTTTTCATATATTTGCTAATTTTGGAATCATTTTTAAAAAAATTGTAACTATCATTAATTCGCCTTATCTAGGTTGAGTACTAAAGAGCTTTTATCATAAAAAATATAGTTTAATCTTACAAAAC
>DAIPYV010000001.1:0-40506 GCA_036782555.1 Saprospiraceae bacterium | reverse complement strand
TGAGCTTAGGTAGATCAAGATTTGTGAGGGTTTTGTTCAAATACAAAAACCCATTCCCTACACTAGTGAGCTGATTGTCACTTAGTGTCACTATTTGTTTGTGTTTTAGTTTTATGATCATAAAATTTATATATATATAATGATTTTATTTGTGTCATCTAAATTTGGTTCTACTTCACCTTTTCTTATTTCTATTTTATAACCATTTTTAAGTTTTTCGTTAACGACATCGACAAAGGTTTCGACAGTACCATCAGCTGTCTTTATACTCTTGTGTTTTAGATTTAGAATATATTTGTCAAAAATTAAGATCTCATTAGGATTATAATTTACACCGTCAATAGTATTATCACCATATTTTAATCCGTTCATTTCGTAATGGTAGTGAAAATATTTACCATCATGCACATAAAAATTGTTTAATTCTATAAAATTTTCTTTGTTTAGATTCAGATTATAGTCTTTATTGAAGGCTTCGGTTAGACCTTCAATTAAATTATCCAAATTAGAGTTAAAAGTATTATCACAACCACTAACCAAGTGATTGTATCTGCTAGTAATTTGGATAATATTTTTTTTGTCTTTGCTAATGCCGATAGACATTGACGATGTAGAATATTCATCTTGCCTATGAGGTTTTTCTTGGGGTTTCACTGTGTCTACATTTTTAGATAAAATCCAAAAAAGTTTGTGGTATCTTGCAGTTGCATCATAATTTCTAAATTTGCACAAATCGGTGTTTGTGTTTACTTTATAGTATTTTCTAAAAATCATATAATCTTGTTTATTTTGTATATTATCATACAAAATATAACCTGCCTTATCCAGCATCTCTTTAGCTGTTTTACTTGAAATTATTTTTTCTTTTTTATTTTCTAATTTTGAATTTAGTAATATTTTTAGTTTCGGCAATTCTGATTCTGGTAAGTATTTTAGATCTTTTAAATTATTAAAAATTTTTGGTAACCACTCAGACAAAAAATCACCAGAAAAATTGCGACTGAAAAAATTAAAGTTTTGCTCTCCGATTTGTTTTTTAATGTTATTTTGATTAGACATGCTTAAGTTATAAATTATATTTTATAACTTGTCAAGAAATATTTAATAATTAGACATAAAAAAACTCCCTAAGCGTCCTTAGGGTGTTATAACTAATTGATACAATCTCAAGTTTCTGCTATAATCATTTAACTTATTTCAAGTTTAAGCGTGTTAGATGATGTTAAAAGATTTGCAAATTATTAACTTATTTAACATTCGGTTAATAATTACTTAGATTAGACTTGAATCAGATCTAAGATTTAAGCAGTCAGTTTTGTTTACTCTCCTTTCGGAAAGAAAACTCTGCTAACTACACTATTACTTTATATATTCTTTTTTTATTTCTGTCAAGTTTAAATTAAACAACAAAAAACCACCCCCGAAGGGGTGGTATATGTTATGCGTTTAGCTTATTCAAACTTCCAATAATAGAAGAGATCTGATGTTTGACTTTAGGGTCAGACGTAGACTCCATCTTGCGTTCTAAATCTGCTCTCATTTTATCAGTGTCAAAGAATGAACCAAAGTCAGACTTATATTTATAAGGATTGAAGTCTAAACTTTCTGGTTTAGTATTGACAACTGGTTCAGGTTCTTGAGCCTCTGCTTTTTTATCTATGCTGTTAATCCACCCTAGTAAATCCATATTAGATCTGTAAGGCTGGTAGTACTGGTGTACTTTCTTTTTTAGTTTGATTTCTATTGCTTTTTCATCAAGCTGATGAAAAGTTGCTTTGACTGTTAGGAAAAATACACCTAAACAGATCATGAAAATTGTATAACCTTCAAACATTGAATAAGCAATAATTGAGGTGAGTATAATAAGAAATATAATCTTACCTGCGGTTGGTGATGTTAGTTTTTGTGTCATATTTGTTTATTTATTAAGTTTATTTTTGTGTACCCTACCCTATCGGTGGATTTTGAAATATGCCAATTTAGGGGGGTACGGGGGGTATAACGGGGGTGGGGGTAAATCCACTGGTGGGTCGGGGGGTTAACCTAAAGATACTTTGTTTATCAGCTTTTTAGCTCTCCCCCAGCCTATCTTGAGTCTCTTTTGCAGAAGAGTGGGATTGAGTTTTATTCCTTCTCTTTGAAGCTTTAAAACTTCAGCCATCAACTCATCTACTTCATTGTCAATCTCATCTTTTGGTTCTGGCAAATCCAGAAAATCAGATAAAGAGATTAAAGGTGAGGAATCAATAATCAGTTGTTTGGCAATGTCAAAGTTACCTTTAGATGTTGCTCTCCAAACTGAAGATGTAGCTGAAGAATGTCTAGCTATCTGCCATAGTTTAAATTTTTCATCAGTCATAATTTTGGTTTTTATTTAAAAATGTCTTTGGGGGCTTTGATTGTATTGGTAGAAGTAATTGTCTTTTGCTCTGCTGTCTGTACTGGAACTGGTTTTTTAGTTACTACAGTTTCTACTTTATTGTTTTGGTTCCAAGCCATGATAGCTATAGCACCTACAATCATTAGGACAATTATAAAAGATCCTCCTGATTCTTTACGTTGTAAGTAGGCTTCTTCTAGTTTTTGGATGTATTGTTGATCAGTCATATTAGTATATATTTAGGTTTATATTTATATTGTTTACTTTAAGTCATGTATGCTTAAAATAGGGGTGTTGTTATTATCTGAGTAGAAATCTAACTCATCAAGTTCAAAGTCTCGAATTGCATCGATTCGACATTGTTTTTCGAGTTTATCGACTGAGTCAATCAGATCTCGTACTGTTACGTGTAATGTGTTAAGTAGCTGATCAATATTGTCAGCATATTGTGTGTTGGTTGTTGTTTTTGTGTTAGTCATAAACATTTTGTTTTTTATAGGCACTCAACCGTAGCTTTAGGCTAGTCGGAGTGGTTAGTCTCGGTTTTAAGTAGGATGACCGAGTAACCTGTGTAGCTGTCAATATATTAAGTTTTGCAACTCAATATATTAATTATATATTACTTTTTATTTTTGTGAAAGTAATTATTAATTAAGATTATTAGGATAAAGAAAAGCAAATAATATTTTGCTTGCATTTTGCTTATTACATTTTGTGGTAAACTATTTTTTGCTTTTACTTTGCTTTCCTCCTTTTTTACCTGCCTCAGCTCTTTTTTTGGATAAAGCTAAAGTGGCAGATATAGAGTTGAATCTTAAAAGTCCAGCAGAATAATACTGATCTCTTTTAGATTCGATTTCATCTACGAGTTTCCATACTGAAAAATTTTTTCCAGTAGGTTCTACTCTAAAGCAAGACCACATAAGTTTCCATACTGAATTATCTGTTCGAGTAGGTTCTACTCTAAAGCAAGACCACATAGCTACACCGTTTTCGGTAATAGCTATATCGTCTATAGTAGATGAGTCTAGTTTTAATTGCTCACATATTGTAAGCTGTTCTGGAGTTAAATGCGATTTTGTTTGTTTTAGAAAGTTGAACATAAATAATAGGTTTTTAAGTTTATGCAGTAGCTAGTACTGCTTTAATTTGTGAGTCATGTGGTAAAATTCGGATAAGCTCAAACATTGTATTGTATTCTTGTTGTGTTTTTTTGGTTTTGTTTAACCAAGCGAGTTTGACCTCTTTAGCTTGGTTAATTAAGTTGGGGGTATCATACCCCTCTGAGCAGTTGTAAGCACACATGAGTTCTAATATAGTTGTGGTTAAATTGTACATAAATAATAATTGTTAGTTTTTAGGGTTTCTAGCTGTCAATCAATTAAGTTTTGCAATTTAACATATTAATTATATATTACTTTTTATTTTTGTGCAAGTAATATTATTAATAATATATTAAATCCAAGCTTCGTTGACCTCCACTACTTGGATTTGCACTTTTTTAGGGTGCAGCTCAGATATTCTCTGAGCTAAATGTAAAGAAATTTTGCATAAAGTTTGCAGTTGAACATCACATAAATTAATAATGTGATTATCGTTTAATTGTTTGAGAAAGATTAAATCTCCTTTAAGTCTTAAGCATTCTTCCATATTGTAGTTGGAAGGTTGAGCAATAAGACATCTGACTATTAAATCAGAGTGATTGGGTACATAAGCCATAATATTAATTATAAAGTTTATAGTTAGGGTCTTGTCTAGAACCAAGTTTTTCAACCTGCTTTTTAATCTCGTCTAATTGTAGACGACGACGTTGCAAGTTAAGGTGAAGAGCGTGGACTATGATAGGGAACAAGAATATAACCTGAACCCCAAAGATCATTTCATAAAAAGAAGAAATCATAGATTATTTAAGGTTGTTTATAGCCCATAAATAAATAATGGGTAAAACAATTGAAAGTGCGGAAATCATAAAGATAGCGTATATATTTTGGTACATATAATATTTGTTTTTGTTAAATTAAAAATTAGTTGTTGTACTTTAAGTTGTATTCGTCGTCATAGTTTTGCAACTCGCGACGTGAGTCTATAATATAAGTGATGTCAGTACTACCACCCCTGCGTTTTTTCTTTGGTAGTGTATTTTGCCATGCTCTGTATTCAGAGGTGGCTTCATGTTCAATCACATATAAGTGACAGGATAGTTCGTACAAAGCCAGACGATCAGCTGTGTCTTGCTCAGTCATCTGGTTTTTATCACATAACAGCTCCAGATCATTGAGTCTATGATGGATATGTTCTTGGACAGAATGGTGTTGGCTGATACTTAAAGATGTAACATCCAAAGCCAGAATTTCTTTAATTTCCATATTTTTCTAAATGTTTATTAATAAATTTAAAATCGTTTAATCGCACAATCTCAAGCGTTTGCTCAAGATCAGCAACTAGTTCGTTCCAGTTATCTACATGGTAGGTCACTACATTTATGCGTTTAATAGCTTCAATGTAGTATTGAAGTTCTTTAACAGTAAACATCATATATTGAGTTTTATCTGCCTCCCACGCTTTGCGTAGGACATTAAGGCTTAAGTATTGAGTCATAAATATATAATAGTTATTTGTTGTTCCAGTTATCGCCTCTGGAAACTCGAGGCTGTTGTCCTGTATAGGTGTCTCCCCAATATATAGGAAGATTTGATTTGTTAGTAGTATAGGGTGTGTTAGACATAGTTGTAAATAATAGATTACTCGCAACCCAAGCTTTAGGCTCTTCGTCGAGGGAAAAACAGAGGCAAGTACCACATAAATAATTAATAACGGTGTGCCTCTGAGTGTTAGTATTTAATTAGTTGTCGCTAGAGATGTCTTGTAAGGGTGTCCCGTAATCTCTAACTAGCTGTCAATAAATTAAGTTTTTCAACTCAATATATTAATAATAAATTATATTTTATAACTTGTCAAGAAATAATGTAAAAAAATCATTAAAATAACAAAAACACCCTTAAAAAAAGGTGTATTGTATGTATAATAACATAAGTTAAATATAATCTGAAGGCACAAACCCTAAAATTTGTTTGCACCTGTAAATAATTTGTTGGGCTTGGTTTGGAGTTATGCTACTAAGATGTTCAACCCCAGCCCAGATTTTCCATTTTTCCTCAGCCTTATTAAAACTAATCTGTTTGAGTTTGGCTACACATTCGATATAGTAGCACATAGACCTAAGAGTGTAAGTATCTACATACTCAGGTATCAAACAATCGACTGAATTGTAAATTAGAGACCGAGACATATCTTAAAACGGCATAATAACGCTTGAATCGTCATTTTTCATGTCTTCAACTGGTATGTTAGCTATTTCTTCGTCTATTTCTTCATCTATTTGTAAAGTAAATGAGTTGTTAGCTAAAACAGATCTTGCTTTAAAATATTCCTTTAATTCTTTATCTGCTTGTAAAGCACCTTCTAAATGCTCTTGATGTAATTTTTCAGCTTTAGCGATTAAAGGTATAAAGTATTCAGTTTTACCTTTTCTGCTAACTTCTGGCCCAGCTGCCCAAATAATTTCAGTGCCATCAGATTTAATGTTAGCATCTATCCAAGCGTTTAGGGCTGAACCTGCCATAGTTAAGTTACAGAGCTCGTTATTGTAATAGATGTAAGCTGAAGTAGCAAATTTACCACCGTCTAAGCTGCCTTTAATATCTCTATACTTACCAGTAGCAAGAATTTTACTTTTGGTATTAGTTTTTTTGTTGCCAAAAGTTCTAACAATAAAATCTTCTTGCAAGATGTTACGTACTTCATTAGCATAAATTCCACATTGATCAGAATCATTCCAACCTCTAATTGTTGCCAGAGTGTCTAGTACAATAAAAGTGCAGGGTAGGGGAACATCTAATTGTTGCGACAAATCTTTATCCCAATAAAATAAAGTGTTGCGGTCACCAGACCACTGAAGATATTTTTTTACAGGGTTGGGTATTTGGTTTTGGAGTGTATCTGTTAGTGACATAATAATAGGTTAGTTTAACTGTAAACATACTAACGATATAATATATTGTATATTTTGTCAAATAATAATTTGTTGTGTTTGTTTATGCCATTTAGAATGTCAGCTACATCATAATAACTTATAGGTTGAGTTCGTACAAGCTCAAGCAATTGGTCAGATTTAGTAATCTTAATAGTTTTAGGTGGTACAAAGCCAAAATAATCCTTAAATCTAATCCAAATGTTGGAAATTATTGATTGTGACCATACAACAGTACCATCAGAGTGACAAGCTAGTATTTTATACGTACAAAAATATAATGTGAAAGAAGACATACTACCAGTATTTTACTTCTTCAGCTTGAGTTTCTACTTTTTTAGGTCTCCTGTTAGGATTTTTGAGTTTTTTTAATTCTGGTTCAAATTCAGTGATTAAATCTTTAATAGCCTTTTTTTGTTTGGTTTTAAGTTCAGCTCTTAATTCTTTAGATATGGCTTTGCGTCTATTAATAAATTCAGCTCTCAAAACTGAATTTCTGCGAACTAGGAAGTATGCTTGTGTTAAGGTCATAATATGATATTAATTACACATTATTTCATATTTTGTCAAATAATAATTATTAGCCAAAGATTAACCCCGCCTATTACTGCGGGGTGAACCTATTATTTATGACTGGAGTTGTGCCTAAACAACCCAATCAATACATAATATATTTTTTTATTTGTGTCAAGAATTAAATGCAATATTCTAATTCAGTCTCAGGGTTGTTTTGTGACCGAGTAGAGCAAATATCAACAGTATTAGTAGTTTCAGTCTCAGGTAATTCAGGCATAGCAAAACCACCTTTAGCCTCTGATAATTCTTGAGTAGCTTCTACTTTTGGTAGGGGCTGGGAGTTTCCATCATTCTGACTTTGGGGTACTTTGGATACTTTAATCGGTGGTAAAACTTTTTTAGCAGTTGAAGAGCTAATTTTTTTAGGTCTTTCATAAGTAGACACACTAGAAATTATATTTGTTTTTTCGTCAACAATTCTTGTAACCGCTGGCTCTGTAGCTTGTGTATTCATCAAAGGAACAAAATCAGGCTTTTTAGGGGTTTTAATTTCTGTCTGAGCTGATGTGTTAACAGAAGAGGTAACAACTTCAGATTTGTACATTAAGGCATAAATACAGCCAGATAAAGCCAAGCCAATTGTAAGTAGTGAGATTAGTTTTGTTTTAGTCATATGTTTTTATATAAGTGAGGGCTAAAAATTCCTCTTACATTAATTATATATTTCTTTTTATTTTTGTGCAAGTAATTATTAATTAAGATGATAAAACCGCCTATAATTTAATATAGACGGTGCAAACATTACTTGGATTTATCCTCCTTGTCAGTGTCAGTTGTATTTTGGGCTTGTTCAATGCGATAGTGTAGATACTCAACTACTTTAGCTGCTGCTTTATCTTGGGCGTCAGCTCTGGCTTCAATATACTCTGACATTTTAACAATAGGGTCAAACCTTTCTTTGTTGTTAGTCATTAGATGACCTCCATAATTTGCATTATATTTCATACCTATATTTTAGATATTGACAAGGTTAGAGAAAAATTTTATTACTAAGGTGGTTCTTACCCTGGAAGAACTTACGTCACACTAGCGTATTACAGTCACATTGAGTATCTCGTTTTACTCATGTGACTTTTTTTGTTATGAACTATCCAGAAAAATAGGATAGTTGACAAAATATGAGTTGTTGTTTTAGATCGAAATATTCTTATCGAATACAGAACTTGGTTGTTATGTATTTGGTAAGACTAGGGAGAAATCTAACCTAGTTAAAAAAAGTACTTGACAAAGTTGCAGTTTTGTTTTAGTATTAAATTAACCAAGTTCTGTATTCTCTCCCGTTAAATCGGGGGTTTTTTTTGTGCCTCTATATAATTAAAATATATGAAAATAAGCTTCATACAGTATAAAAAACTACGACTTATAGTATCTACTATTTACAAACTAAATCCCAAAATTGAAAATTATAAAGCCGTGCAATTGGCTTGGCAGATATTTTTAAGTTAAACTATTGGAAATTAATATAATATGAATGCACATAACATTTTAATTGGTTCAGGTAATTTTCTAACCATTAACAAACATTTTATAAAAACTTTTGGTTTAGATTGTGCAGTATATTTAGGTGCAATCATAAACAAAGAAAATCACTTAATTGAGACCGAAAAAATACAAAATGGAGATAGTTTTTACTATTCTAGAGAGTTAATTGAGGAAGATACTGGATTGTCAAATTACAGACAAACCGAATCAGAAAAAATTCTTAAAAAATTAGGAATTTTGACAATCGAAAAGAAGGGCTTGCCAGCCCAAAATTACCTCTTAATCGCTTCAGATTCAGTAGTTAAAATTCTGGGTCACTTGTCATCAAAAAAATGGGGTACTAGTGATACAGTTTTTTCACAACATTATATATACAAAGATAAAGAAGAAGAGAGAAGAGAAGAGAGAGAAACAAAAAACCAAAATTCTGATTCTGTATCTCAACCTGTTTCTGCGAATTGCGAAATACATCGAGACTCACCAGCTTATCCAGACTTCCTCTCTCTCTTTGTTAATAGTTTTTCTCTTAGCCCCCAAGAACAGGGTGTACCGCATTTAGCCACTATCGTTGAAAAGTTAGAGACCACTTTCAAAACAGAAAAAGAACTTGAAGCCTATTTTATTTGGTTGAAAAGAGAGCGAGGGAGTAAACGCAACTTTCGAGAACAATTGATTACCTCTCATCGCTTCTGGATTGATGATTTTAAGAGCTTTTGGGCAGTAGCTAATACCAAGAGTCAAGAAGAAGAAAAAAACCTCCCAGAATGGAAATTACAGGGTTGGAAGAGTATCTCACATTGGCAGCAATTGTCAGATTTTTATACTCCTCAAGAATATTACCAAAATAATTAAAATTATTTATGACTAACACTATTCACGAAATTGAACTCACAATATTAGGCCACATTTTAGCTAACAACAAAAACGTTTTAGAGTGTACAGGATTAGAATCTAAGCACTTTGAAAATCCGATTATTTCTCAATACTACCAAACAGCACTTGAGTTATATAAAACAGGCCAGACAATTGATTTTCTAAGCTTAAAATTAGGGTCTGGTTTAGATTTTGAAGATGTACTTATCAACGCTATTTCGAAAACTACTTGGACCAATATTAACACTGCTATTGATCATTTACGTAGCAATTACAAAAACAGAGAGTCAACTAAATTATTACAACAAACTTTACAAGATGGAGTAAATCATACAAACATAGAAAATTTGAAAAATAACTTACAAATGATAGAAAGTTTTAATACTACGCAAAATTTATTGAGCGTATCTGATTGTTTGGGAAACTGGCTGGAGCAAAAAGCGGCTACTGCTAATTCACCTACACTCAACTTTCCTTTGAAATGTTTTATTGATGAAAATATTACAATCGGGCAGGGGTGGCTTGTCACAATTGGAGCTAGAGCAAAAATGGGTAAGTCTACTTTTGCTCTACAAACAGCTTTAGAAGTAGCTAAAACAGGGAAAAAAGTAGTTTTCTTTAGTTTAGAAATGAGTCAAGAAGAAATTATAGATAAATCTATAGCTTATTTAGGAGGTGTATCTCCTACAGTAGTGAAAAATTGGGCGAGTCAAGATAATATATCCCAATTTGCTCAAGCTAAATATCAAAATCAGTTTAAAAAAGGTTTAGAAGAGTTATCACAACTAAACCTAAAATTATTTACTGATAATACAAATGTTTGGTCTTTGGAGCAGATGATTAGAAGAGAGGATATGCAGGGACATATAGATCTAGTGATAATTGACCAGCTATCTTTTGTTAAAACAGATGGTCAGTTTAGACGGGGGGGAAAAATTGAAGAGTATGATTTTGTTGTGAGACAGCTTAAATTGTTAGCTAGAGAACTTAAAACTCCTATAATTCTATTAGCTCAATTAAACAGGGAGGTAGAAAAAAGAGGTGATGAAAGACCTTTATTGTCAGACTTAAAAGATTGCGGAGGTATTGAAGAGACTAGTGATATGATTTTGTTATTGTATAGAAAAGATCAAAAAGCAAGTTGTTTTGTGACATCGAGACACAATGCAGGTGGTAAATTTGATTTAATTTTTGACAGTAAATTAGCTAAATTTGCAGATTTAAATTTAAGCAATATCTAATATGACTAAAGAATCTAAACAACTCTTAATTGACCCAAAACTTACACAGAAAGAGGTTAATGCTGTATTCGGTGAATCAAGTATCGAAACTGAAACTGAAACCTCTGAAAATGAAAGCTACGAGGTCAAACCAGAAGAACGACACATCCAGAATATTTTTGAGGGTATAGTAGAGTTTAAAGGAGCTTCCAAAAAAGGTATGCTTAATGAGTTTAGCCTTAATGATAGGAGAGAAAAGTGGAGAAACCGCTAAAATCCTTGACAGAAAATAGAATATAAGATTTTTGTTAAATCATAAATCTATGATGAAGATTCATAACACACTTGTAGCTGAAACTATCCAAAAGCAAAAAGAAAGGATAGAAAAAGCTGAATCTGGCCAACTTTATTATCTAAGACAAATTTACACTATTGGAAGTAATACCTATATTTTAGTTGATGTTTGCGATGAAAACGGTAAAACTAGATTCCAACAGAGACATCCAGCTGATGTAGACCCTCAAGAGTATAGGGCAGTTGAAGGAGATGAACTCAAGCTTAAGATTATTGATAGAGGAGATTCAATATTTATGGATGACGGCAAGAATTATGCTGATAAGGCTTTTATTGACCAATATGTGCATGTATCTGACGACCCTTGGCTGATTGATACTGAGACTGTATCTAATGATCGCAAAGGCAAAAAATTTAAAATTATTGGGGTAGGGGAAGAGTTCACTGATTCAGATATAGACCAGAAACATATTGATTTTTTAAGAGAGAAATACAAGTACTGTTATGTGTGTATACTCAATGTTAAGAGTTAATTCTTGACAAAAAATAAAATAAATTATATTAGTAAATTACTATGACTTACAACCTCAAACTAAACCTAACAGGAAAAACACCTACTTGCCAAGTAGCAACTATAAAGTTAAAAAACAACCCAGATTTTTCAAAAATTGACATTTCTTTGGTCAATCAGATTCAGAGTTACAAGTTAACTCCATGTGCAAATTTTAAAGGTGACATTACTTTTGCAACTACTGTTAGTGATAAACAAATTATGGATTATGCTCAACAATACCCAATATTAATTAATTGGGCTAAACAATTAAATCTAGCTTTGCCGATAATATCAGTAGAGCCTACACCTGTTATAATTAAACCTACAGAGCCTAAGCCAGAAGTTGTAGTAGTTAAACCAGAGCCAGTAAAAGAAACTCAAACTGACAAATTGCCAGTTATAAAACCACAGCCTAAGCAAGAGGTGGTTAAACCAGAAGTTAAGAAAACTCAAACTGTTGTAGCGGATAAACCACAACAGCCTATAATGACTGTAAGATCAGGAGGAATAGAGAGTTTACTTTTCCCAATTGTTTTAGCTGTACTTTTAATTGGAGGTGTCATTTTAACTATTACTAGAGGGAAGTAAACCTTATGAAAATTGTAATACTTTTAACTATAACAACTTTATTACTAGGTTTTTTAACTATAGGGTTTAATTATTTTTTGACAAAAACATATCAACAAAATAATCTATATATAGATTAAGTTATGATTAAAGAAACAGACTTTAAAAAAATAGATCTTTCACATGAGTGTTACTACTATGAATATTTAACTGAGTATAAAGAGAATAAAATCTCAATTTGTATTGAGAGTGTAATAGGCTATATTTTAGTAGCTGTTTATGTTAACGACTCAGGTGGTTCTTTATTCCCTAAGATATATATAGAAGTAAATAATACTAACAAAGTGATGCAGGCTGCTAATGAACAACTTGAATTAACAATTAAAGAAATAGATAAGCTATGATATTATATTTAATATTTACTTATTTTAAAGGTCCTAGCAAAGCAATAAATTCTATTTTAGCTTTAATTACTTTTGCAGAATTATTTTTAGAGCTTGTTATATTTCTAGTATTAGTTTATAAATTAGCAATTTTTGTTTTAAATTTATAATATGTCATATAAAAAAACAGAAAAAAATCAAAAGCTAACAGACAGACAAGAAAGGTTCTGTAAAGAGTATGTTGTATCGATGAATGCAACTCAAGCTTATAAATCTGCTTATAACTTTTCGAATATGCTACCTGAAACTATTCACAGGCGAGCTTTTCATGTGAAAAATGTGAGCAAGGTGCAAGCAAGAATAAAAGAGCTTAAAAATGACATCGAAGAAACACTCGGAATTTCCAAAGCTCAGATAGTTGAAAAGCTCCGTAAGTTAGCTGCAAGATCTGAATATGTAGAAGAACATCCACAATCGTTTAAATTTCACGAAAATGCAATTAAAGCATATCAACAAATTTCAAAAATGATTGGTTATGATGACAATAAACTTGACATCACTTCTGGAGGTGATAAACTAAAATCTTCAATTATTGTTGTTAGACCAAAAATAGAAGAAGACACTATAGAAGAAGACACGGACTAGAGTCTAACCAACCTGACAAAATTAAACAGATTTTTTACATGGCGGTTACATTTGATTTTTCATCCCCTGAAAATTATAATAAGGCATACATACCTTCTTTTAATTGGACCGAGAGGTATCTTCATTATTATGGAGGTGGTGGGTCTGGTAAATCAGAATTTGTAGGCCAGAAACTAATTATTGAGTCTTTTGAAAAAAAACATGGATTCTTAGTCATTCGTAAAATTGCTGATACTCACAGAGACTCAACCTATGCTTTACTGTGTGATTGGATTAACACATGGAATTTGCAACATCACTTTCATGTTACCAAATCACCTTTAAGAATAATTAATAACATCACTAAAGCTTTTTTTACATTTAGAGGTGTAGACGACCCCGAAAAGATAAAATCTATTAAAGGTGCTACTAGAACATGGATTGAAGAAGCCAGCGAATTAGATAGAGAAGATTTTAACCAAATTGACTTGCGTTTAAGAGGTTATAAGTCTTTACAGCACAATTTAACATATAATCCTATAGACTCAGATCATTGGTTGAAAACTGATTGGCACGATAATCCTCCACCAAGTACTAAAATTCTTAAAACAACGTATTTAGATAATAGATTTGTAGGCGATGATTATCAAGATGTAATGGCTAGACTTAAAGAACAAGACTCTAACTATTATAATATATATGCTTTAGGTCAGTGGGGGGGTAGGATTGAAGGTATTATATTTTCTAACTTTGAGATTATAAATACTTTCCCCGAGGCAGTAGACTATGTATATGGTTTAGATTTTGGGTATGGTCACCCTACAGGTTTGGTCAAAGCTACTATGCAAGACGGTGACGGTACAGAGGATATAATATGTGATGAGTTATTATATGAAGCTGGATTAACAACAGATATGTTGATTAAAAGAATGGATGATTTACACATAGACAAAGAAATTCCTATATACGCTGATGGTGCCAGACCTGAAACTATAGAGGCTATTAAACGAGCAGGATACTACATTACTACGGCTGAAAAATCAGTCCTAGAGGGTATTATGTTTATGAAAGGTATTGAATTTGATGAGAACAATAAGCCTAAACATGTTTTGAAACGCAGAATACTTATTACTGCTAACAGTGCTAATTTGCAAAAAGAATTAAAAAGATATGCATGGAAAAAAGATCGTAATGGCAAACAACTTGATGAGCCTATAAAAGCTTGGGACGATGCGGTAGATGCCTTACGTTATGCAATTTATTCGCATTACTCTAATGCAAAAAAAGATTTAAGTTATATGGATAAATTTACATTTCAAGTATTATATTAAAAACTATGGAAAATAAGCAAACAATACACGAGTTTTTATCTCAAAGAACACACTTTAAACCTCTGGCTAATAAAAGACAGATTTTACACGATTATTCTCAATTGATTGATAGTGATAAATTAATCATTAAAGAACATTCTTTTTTGCCCTGTTATCAAATATCCAAAATGCAAAATATTAAAGAGAAAGACCCTGCGGTAATCCGTAAGTACATATGGTACTTACAAAGAAGAGAACAAATCCCAGCTAACTTTTTCTTTAGGAAGCAACTTACAGGAATAAGAAAATCAGTTGATGAAGAAACTTTTGACTATACACTTAAGAAATTGGCTTATCATTATTTGACGGATATGGAAAAAGCAAAAACATTATATCAATTACTATCAAAAGCCTATAAAGATTATCTAGACATGACATCTAGTATCACTTAGTCTAGCAATATATATGCCAAATCCTATTCAAAATTATTTAGATAATAAGACTACTGAGATTATTAACACGGTTACTAATAATCTAAGAGCGTTCCAGAATACCCCTAAGTTACCTAAACCAAGTAATGTAGATGATGTATATAGGATAGGGCAAACTAATCAGGCAAGTCTTATCATGCCACTGACAGAGCCTACAAACTCTTATCAGGACTTAGAAATTTTAAAAAATGATGAGCAGTTTAATGCTTGTTATCTTGTGTTAACCTCACAGCTTTTTAAAGTATCACCTAAAATCACTGGTAAATACAATAAAATTATAAATCAATACACAGATTATTTAGATTTTATAGATTGGCATAAAATGGAAAATGAGATATTCAATGAGTTGTTTGCAGGCTATGGAATGGGTGTAATTTATCTTAACACCTGGGATTATAAAACTCCTAAGATAGAGTTTCAACCGTGTAGAACAGGACTGAGAAAACATGTAGAACCTATGATTGACTGGTCTAAAAATAAGATAGTAGCCTTTAATGTTTTAAGAAACAACAGTCACTTTAAATATTTAAGTCCTGAGGACTGTAAGCTTATCACCTTTAGTGATTTACAACTTAGATCTACTTCTATTTTAAGAAAAGTATCTCCATACATAATTTTAAAAAAGACTATTGTTGCAGCTATTCAAAACAAAGCTCAAGGTGGTTTTAAAGAGGCAACAGCTATAAGTCCTGATTATCAGAGTGTAGCACAAGGAGGTATTGAAGGTGAAAAATTATTAAAACGTTGGGCTGAATCATGGGAACAAAATGTAAGTAACATGCAGTCAGCTCTAAGAGATAATGCTAATGCGGTGGTCACTCCTATGCCTCTGATTGCCAAAACTTTGTCACAGGCTCTTAATCAAAATATGGTAGACAAGCTCCTAGAATACTGTGATAAAAAGATATATACAGGCTGTTCAATTGCAGGTTCTTTAACTAATGACGCAGCTAATAACAGAGCTAAATCAGAACAGGACCGTGACAACCTAGGCGAGGTCACAGTGCAATACTGGAAAAATCTATTACAAGATGCTGGTACATGGGTCTTAAACTATTTATCTGATAATAATTTTACTAATAACGATTATCACTTAGTTTATCCTAAAGACCCTACTGCCGAATCAATTGCAATTAGAGCACAAAACATTAATACAATTAATTCAGTATTACCTAATCTGTATAAGATGGGAATTAAAGTTAAGCAAGAATCTATAGCTAAACTTTTAGTATCATTAGATCTTGAGTTAGAAGATATTCAAACACCTGCAACTGTTATAGCTAATACTACAGAAAATACAAATAACAATCTAGATGAAAATACTCGTGCATTAAAAAAAAATATTAAAGGGTCTACCTACAACAATATTGATAAAAATAAGAAAATAATTAGTGTTAAAAACAAACTGAAAAAGGTCTTGTCTAAACAATATGATTCTTTTTTAGAGTCTATCTCTTTTAATAGAATTGATGTAGGTAATTACACTTACCCTGATTTATCTCAAGCTTTAAGCAAAGAAGAACTTATAAAAATGTTGGATATAATAGCTCAAGAGAGTATTAAAGATTATCAAACCACATATAAAGCAATTATAGACGAGATTAAAAACAAAGATGACATAATAGATAAAAAAATAAAACAAACCTTTGGAGATGAAGATTTTGCAGGGACTAGCCAAACTACATCTAAAATGCTGAATAAAGAATTAAAAATTATATCTGAATCTGGAGATGGTAATGTGTTTGATTATTTTACAGCTAGAAAAGATTATTTTCTAGAAAATGGATTTAAACGTTTAGAAGATGGTTTATTTGCCTCTTTATATTATGAGTTTACAGAAGATATAGCTCTAAGTAATGGCGATGATTGGGTTGGTGCTTTGGATGTATCAGATGAGAATGTAAGGCCGACTCACCGAGCTAACGATGGTAGAGCTTGGAAAGTTGGAACTACTGCACCGGGTGGTTCATCTACCCCTTGGTCAGAGTTTGGCTGTAGATGTACTTATTTTTACAGTACTAGAGAAAAAGTACTGGATAATGGTTTTGTAATTTAACTTCTATTTTGTTATTAAGAAGAGAGAAAACAGCTTAATATTCTTACCCGTAGTTGCATAATATTGCTATTTTACACCACCAACTAAAACTACTTTAGACGTGACAAGTAATATCACACAATATTGTAGATAACAATGTCAAATATTACAATAGCTGAACAGACTGACGTCAAAATATCATCTGTAGATAAATCTTACTATGTTACTTATAGATTAGTCAGTGACATACCTGACCTTTTTGATACAGTGATAAATCCTCTTGGCTGTGAAAATGTAAGACAGGCTACCCCAGTCAAAAACATTGGAATGGATACCAGCCACTATGACCATGAAAGAGGGATTAAAGAGTCAACTAATGTAGATATAGCTGGTGATGTCCAAAGAATATGGAATGAGTTCGGTGATAATGGTACACCTTATTTAATGGGTGAAGTAAAGTACTCTAAGGAAAACTATATAACTGATTTTAGAGGAAATAAAATCATGAGTTCATACGATGCTTATGAGCAAGGCATAATCAAAGGTATATCTCTACAGTTCAATGATAAGCCTTTTAGGTCTACTGATACTGTCAGATCTAAATCAGGTCGAATACATTATAACAGATGGTGGTTAACTAGGATATCTGTTCTAGTTTCTACTACAGGTGATATGCCAGGGCAACCTAGCTCAGGCGAAATATCATCAACTTTAAGAAAATTTAATAACAACAACTATATGCTATTTAACGAAGGAGATATCCTAAAAACAACTTTTCGCGGTGTAGAACTTACAGGCGAACTCACTGAATTTGACACTGACTTAAACCTTGGTAGAATTGAAGGCAAAGACGACCAAGGTATTTTTGAGTTAACTTTGCCTTTAGACCAATTTACTTTAGACCAAGATCAGAGTAATCGTTGCATAATGTGTGACATGAAAAAAGAGAGAGAGAAAAAAAGATTAGCAGAAGATACAGCTACGAGGATGGCTGAAGAAGAGGTAAATAAACCAGAAGCTCTTATTCCACCTACTGAAGATTTTAAACCTACTGATGATTCTAAACCTACTGAAGAGCAACTAAAAGCTGAGCAAGAGGCTCAAGAAGAAGCAGACAAGCTTGAAGCTGACAACAAGGCTCAAGAACAGCAAAGAAAACTAGAAATAGATACCCTAAAATCTAGTTTAGAAAATCTAAGATCTACAGTAGAAACTCTATCAAATGATATCAAAACTGTTGCTGAAGCAAAATCAAAAGAAGCTGAAGAATTACTTAATCTCAATCGTAGTTTTATATCTAAGATGGAAAGTAGAGACCAACCAACTACTAGAAGCTTTAAACCAACCAACATTGAAAACTCTGATGTCAGATCTATCTTTGAAGGATATGCTAAGGCTAGGTAGACGTGACAAGTAATATCACCCCATAGTTAAACAGTTATTAAATAATTCTATGAAACTAAATAAATCTTTATCCCAAAAATTCAAGGGAAAAACTAATAAAGCAGGTGTCGAGGCTGCCGATGAACTATTAAGGTCATCCCTTGAGCAAAATTTAAGGGATAATTATAATGTTGAGCTAAATGAGATAGCTGGTGCAGTTGACTCATTTTTAATTGACAACCCTTCTTTTGTAGATGGTCTTAACCGCAAATTAGATAGATTAGGCATTGAAGGTGCCAGACTTAATTATGATAATGTAGAAGAGATAGAAGATAATGGTCTCAGAGGTTTGACTGTAGGTAACTCAGGTTGCGATATAGTTGGATGTTCCGATATTATGATGATGGTTTATGACTGTCAGAGTGGTATTGAAGAATACACTACTAACTCAATTTCTATAGGTACTTGTACTGAACAGTTTGCTTCATTTACAGGAAAACCTAGAGCAAGATTTATGGGTGAGAATTCAATCCCATTTGATTTGTCTCCAAGCTTCCAAAGATCTGGAACTCCAGTCGCTACAGACTTTTTAGTATGTACTACTTTAGCACCTTATCAAATTGGTGGAATGGTTGAAATTTCAAGAAGACGGTTAAAATGTAATGACTGTCTGAACATGTTGGAATTTGTAATGATTCAAGCTCCTTTAGCTCTTAAGAGAAAAATCAGAGACGATATTTATCAGTTGATGAATGCTCAAGCAACTAATTTACCAGCTACTACTTCAGGTATTAGACAGACTCTAATTTCTAACCAGACTTCAGTGTTAACAACTGGTAAAGTTGGAATGTCTGAGATTATCCATGTTATGGACCCTGTAACTTTCCAAAAGTTCTTCTATGATTCTGATGCAATGGAGAGACCTTATGTATTAGGTGCTGGAATTTGCCCACCTCAGACTTGTAAAGTATATTGTATTGATGGATTCAACATTTTAGTTGATGACTCAATGCCTTTAGGTACAGTAGACGTCAATGGTACTTACTCTTCTAAGATATATTCTGGTAAAATTGCTGCAATAGCAACAAAACAAACTAGACCTGAAATCTCAGAGAACTTATTAAACAATTCTCCTTCACAAGGTGTTAGAGTTGAATTTATAATGGATTTAGCGGTTGCTATGCCTATTAATCAACAAGACACTATCGTACAGAGATCTATAGCTTTCCCTGTATAATCATATTAATCATATTAATCATTAAATAATAACAGACTTATTTATTATGAAATTTAAACTAAATACTAATGCAAAACTATTTTTAAGAAACTCTAACAGTCTTCTTGAAAATAAATCATTTACAATTGGACAGACTTTTGAAATAGACAGAGATACCCTTATTTTTGATGAGGCAATGTCTCTGTTTAAAGCAGAACAGATGATGATTATAGACGATCTTGATACTAAGTATCCGACATATCCAATACCTGAAAATATTGTAAATGCTACTATTAATTTCGATTATGACCAAAGAGCAATAGACGTTCCATTAAAGTGGGGTGAAATATTAAGTGAGGTTGCAATGCGAGATGAACAAATGAAATTACAAGTTGAAGCTAATAGAGCTGAAATTAAAAATAAGACTAAATAATTATGTATAAAGTAATAAACGAATTAAACGGTTTTGAAATTGATAGAATTTATTCTAAAGAAGAAATTGAAAAATTAGGTGTACCTTATTACGTTATTAACGAATGGGTAAAAGAAGGTTATTTAGAAGAACAGAATCAATCTACCAATAAAAAACTTAAGTCTAATAGCAATAATGATGAAGATTTAACTCAAGATGAGTTAGAGGGTTCAATTCAATAAATTAGAAAGCACAGACAGCATGCCAAGTTTACCATATGTTACTTTCAATAATGGGATAACTAACTCTTTTACTTCCCTGACGGGGTTGTCTGTTATCCCGTCAGGGTTTAGTGTTGTTTATATAGACAATTTTTTTAAGTCATGGAGTCAACAGATTGATACATTTACAGGAGTAACTTTTGAGGTTACACCTCAAGTATCTAAAGTATACAAGATTGACAATTGTAATGCCAGTTACCTTGCTATAGGGTGCTGGCAGTCTTCGCCTGAATTAATCATAGAACAGATTAACAAGGGTATAGTAACAAAAGTATTAACTCTAGGAGTTGATTTTGATTATGAATTTTCTAAGGATAGACTGTGTATTACAGGTTTAGACTTTAGCTGTTACTACCCTTGTTATTGCCAATGCGAAAAAATAAGAATCACTGGCTCTTATGGTTACTCTGCTACTCCTCCGTTTGATGTTGTCAACTTATTAGTTGAATCAATGAAAAAAGTTTTAACTACTAACAGTGGTTACGGTTTAACTTCTCAAGTATATTCTTATAAGACAGACGAAAAAAGCCGTAATATGACTTCTAAAGTAGAAGTTAACCAGTCTTATGTAGACATAGCAAATAAACTTATTTCTGGTACTCCTATCACTGATTTATTGGAAGCTAGCTGTCTCAACAAATATAATATCAAACCTCTTTTTAAATCAATTAGCTTACAATATGAGGAACCCACACCGCAATTTTATACAATACGAGACAGGTATCCAAGTGTACAGAGTAGTCAAGAACCAGAAACAATTCCTACAGTCTGACACTGAAAAAGAACTTGTTGAGATTCCCCTACCCGATGATCAGTTTAGGTTTATTGAAGCTTTTGAGTCTATAAACTCAGCTTTTAAAGAGCAAATAGCTGAAGAATTTGGCACATGGGGAACTGAAATGTATATTATTTATTTTGATTTAGGTGCTGGTGATAAAAAGGTTATTCAAAAAGGTGACTATGTGTATTTTAACAGGTCTCAGTTTATGGCAAGACGACCTTATGAGCCTAGAGATCTTGAAGATACGGTGAGATTAGAAATTAAAGATATACCACGCCATGCAGGTTTAGAAGTTGGTATGTTAGAAGTAATTGGAATTGCAATATAATGAAAGGAAATTTAAAACTATTAAATAAAAAAAGAATTATATCCAGTTTACAGGGTAATGTAAGGAACGTTGTAGAGACTAAAATTAGAACTTTACAACCTGTTTTACAAGAAATTGCTAAACAGTCTGTCCAAGATCTCGAAGCTGTGGATACTGGTCTGTTAAAATCTAGGACCAACGCAAAAATAATATCTACTACCAAATCAATAAATATAACCTTTAACACAAATAATGTAGAGTATGCACAGTATGTATACTTTGGATTGGGGAGTAACAAATCTTATGGTCCTAGAAAATTTAATTTAATCTCGGCTTTAAAAGCTAAACAATTATTTGAGGCAGGTAATTTACAGAGAGTGTTTGGTAAAGGTGGCTCAAAACAAAGTGGAAATTTAGAAAAAGGAAAACAAAAAAATATTCTACAAAGGAGAAAAAGATTAGACAAATAGTATATGATTCCACTGTCACAAATACCACAATTAAATGAAGCTATAAGATTAGGGCATAACAACGCCATAGACGAGTTTTTACATCAGATATTAAAGGTTGCTACAGACTACCAAGAAAACGTCTTAGAGGGTAGTAAAACAAAGCCAATATTTAGAAATGCTAAAGTTATTCATAACCAAGACGACATATTATTTAATGAATATGTAAATACAAATGAGCTTGAGGTTTTAGTTTCTTTTGAAGCTGATAGAGCTACAAGACCTGAAATATGCGGTAGACATACAAGCTTAGACTATAACATATATGCAAGAGTAGCTAAGACAGGTATAACTAAAGATAAAAGTAGAAACCCTGTATTTAATGCCAAAAAAAGACTGATTGATGTATTAGATAGTTTAGAGGCTATACTGACAACAGATAGTCCAGTGAGTTCAGTAATTAACACTGATGTAAAAAATACAGATCCTTTAAAAGGCCATAAATATAAAACAACTTTAAGTTTTAATAAGATTCAACCTAATTCAAGGTTTGAGCTATTGAATGAAGAATTTAATCAAAGAAATTTTGTTGTTGGTGGATTTACTTATAACCTAAGAGTTATAGAGTCAGACATCAATAAATGGAATAGTCAGAGTCATCAACAGAGCTTAGATCTGTGGTAGACATGACAAGTAATATCACCCCATTATAAAGTAAAAATACGTATGCCATTATATAATCGCCCTTCAACCTGTTTACCCACATCAGACATTAAGAGGTTTCAAAATATAACAATAAATGCTTTTCAATACAGAGATAACGGTATTTTAAGTTTAAATTGGAATGACCCTAGTCAGTATATTCTAGCAGATCACACAGGTGCTAACTCAACTCCATATACAGGAACTACCCTACCTAAAATCGCTTTACCAGTTGGTAATAATTTTGAATATTATGCTAATGTGAATAATTCTGGTCAGGTTTTTGGTTCAAGTCAAGGTAGAACTTGGCCAGGTGAGTTTCAAGAAGCTCAATCTTTTAACAATAATTATGCTATCAACGATTGGAAATATATAGTAGCTTCTTCTCCAACAATTGGTAAGACTTTTACTTATGCAATCACTGATGGTACTAATGTAAGCACATTTACAGGTGCAATTACTGTAGCTAATACTCCTCAAGTTTTCATGTGGAAGCCTAATGTAATTGGTTTGCAAGCTTCTACACCTAGAGCTTTGGGAGGTACTACTACAGGAGCAGCTTTGACAAGTCCTTCTACTAAGGAAACTTTAGGTGCTACAGCTACAGGTAGTATAACTATATTCGCTTCTTATGTGTCATCTCTACAGTCTAATTTCCCTGGCTCTATTTACTCAGGTTCAATATGTTGTTTAGAAGAAATATCTAAAGACAATACTCAAGATAAGAACGATAGAACTTGTGCAGGTTTAGTAACTGGTACTGTTATCACTAAAGAAACTTCTAAATATACACTCAAAGTAAAAGAGTTAGATTTACAGTCTTTACTTATATTTACAGGTGCTACAGCCAAATTTGCTCCTACTACTATTTCTAAATTAGCTGGGTCAGGTATTTTACCTACTGGTAATGGCAATGTCACTTTCAATATTGGTGCTAATAGAACGATCACCAAAATCGAAGTTGGTAGTGAGGTTTTAGCCTTGGTTCTATCTACTAATATTTTAGACTACAACCAAGCTGCTTACGATTCTACCAGTGGAAATATAACAGTCTCAGGGTCTAAATATGGAGGTAAAAGAATCACTGTATATGCTGGTTCCTCTGACACTCGTTTAGTCGCCTCTAAAAAGTCTTTATCTTCTGGTTACTATGTTTATTGTGAGATTCCAGAAAAGCTTGAAGATGGCTCAACTAGAACAATTGCTTTTAACGGTCAGATTGATACATTTACATCTGACTTTGTAACAGATAATGACACTGAATATTCAGTAGATATAATCGAATTACCTGACTTAGATGGAAACTACAATACAATAATCGAATAAACTTTAAAATTCTATATATATGACAACAGACCATAATATACTAGGATCTGAAAAATTCCAGATTCAAATTGATGATACAACTTTGACAGGTAAAATGGGTGCAACTGTTCACCAAATGCTTAGTTTTTATTTAGAAGCTAAACAGGCTAGGGATAAATTGCACCCTCTTAATACTTCATCAGTTAAAGAGGTAGTCGTCTTAAACCAAGAAATGCAAATACTTAGAGATGAGAGTGAAAAGCTAGATAATAAAATTAAGTTATCTAAAGACAAAAACTTAGCTGTTAAATATCAAATTCAATTAGATGAGAAAGTCGCTAAAATGGAGACATTATTCCACGAAATTAATGAGAAATCACAAGCTTACTACTCTAATGAAGAACAGCAAGCTTTAGATCAAAAAAGACAAGAAAAATGGAACGAAATAGCTACTAAGTCTTATGAAGAGTTGCTAGAGCAAAGAGACAAAATTTTAAAATATTTCTTAAAAGAGAAAGGCTTTAAAAATATTGATGAGGTTCTAGAAAACTCAACACCTAAACAAAAAACCTTAATTATTGATTCAATAATTATTAATGAAGAAAATGAGTTGCAAACAGATTTTTTTCAACTATTGTCTTTGACCAGTCAAAAAGCACTAAATCAGGTGAGTTAGTTGAAGGCATGGTAGGTATTTATTTTGATCTTGTACTTAATAATTTTGGACCAGTAATAGAAAACTTTACAATGCTGGAAATGACTCAAGCATACGTCCACATGATTAATAGACAAGAAGAGAATTATCATAGGTTAAACCCTCCTCAAGATAAAACTGGTAAAATTATTAAAATACATTATCCGTTTAGAAAAAAAACCTAGCCCATGGCAGATTCCGCAATTCAATCACAATACCAAATCCTGTTTGATCAGGCTCAGAGAACTAGTAATGATTTTTTCAATAGATTTGAAAAACTAGGAGCTAATGCAGGGTCTAAATCAGCAGAAAATCTGGGTAAAGGTTTTGATGGTTTTGGTACTCGTATTGGCAGAGTATTTGATTTTGCTTTTGGTACATTACTTGCAAATGCAGTGACTAAAGGAGTGCAGACCTCTTCTGCTTTGTTATCTAATGGTTTTGGCATAGCAATTAATTTTGAACAACAAATTAGCTCAATTAAAGCTTTAACAGGTGCTACAGCAACAGAAATAGAAAGGATTAAAGCTGTGTCAATCACTTTAGGAAAAGATACAGCATTCTCAGCTTTAGAAGCTGCACAAGGTTTTGAAGAACTTTTAAAAGCAGGTTTAAGTCTTGATCAGGTACTAAATGGTGGTATTGCAGGAGCTTTAGATTTAGCCTCCGCGGGTGGTATCGCTGTTGCAGACGCTGCAACTTTAGCTTCTACAGCGTTAAATACTTTTAGTAAAGATGGTTTGTCAGTATCCAGAGCTGCGGATATTTTGGCAGGTGCTGCCAATTCTAGTGCAGCTAATATGAGCGATCTTAAGTTTGGTCTCGCTGCCGTTGGTAATGTAGCTGTTTTAGCTGGACAAAGTTTTGAAGATACTGCTACTGCTCTTGCTTTATTTACTAACAACGGTTTGAAGGGATCTGACGCTGGAACATCACTAAAAACATTTTTAAATAATTTAATTCCAACAACAAACACAGCAGAGGCAGCTTTTGATGAATTAGGTTTATCTGTTAATGGGGTTGGTAATGCTTTTTTGAATGCAGACGGTTCATTTAAAGATTTATCCCAAATCTCAGAAATTTTAACTAATGCTACTAAAGGTTTATCTGAGTCTCAAAAATCTCTGGCTTTAGAAACTATTTTTGGTAGTGACGCTATAAGAGCCGCTGCAATATTAGCCAAAGGTGGAGCCAAAGACTTTGACGCTCTTAAAGTCTCTATAAATGCTATATCTGCTCAAGATGTGGCGAATGAAAGGCTGAATAACTTAGCTGGTGTATTAGAAACTTTAAGAGGCACATTTGAAACTTTATCAATCCAGACTATAAGTCCATTATTACCTAAGTTAAGTCAATTAGGTACTTCTTTTAATGACTTATTAGGAGCAATTGACCCGTCAGTTTTCACATCTATTGGCAATGGTTTAGTTTATGTAATTGAACAGATTGAACAACTTCCTAGTTTAATAAATCAAATTTCAGATTGGTATAATGATAATAGTTTTTGGATTAATACTTTGGCTAGTGTGTTGTTAGGTTTAGGGATTGGCTTTGGGATTGTAGCTACAGGTGTAAAGATTTATAATACTGTCATGGCTATAGCTACTGCTGTGACTACTGGCTATGCTGCGGTCTTAGCATTTGTTACATCACCATTATTTTTAATTGGTTTAGCAATTGGAGTAGTAATTGCCGCAGGTATCTTACTATACCAAAATTGGGGATTTTTGACTGAGCAGGCAAACATACTTGGACAGACTATAAGCAATGTGTTTACAGGCATACTTAATTTTATTACTAACTGGGCAGCCTCAATCATAGCTCCATTTCAGCCTTATATTGATATATTAATCTATTTAGGTCAGGTTGCTACGTTTTATGTTGGTAAAGTACTTGTGGAAGCTTTTAAGACTGTAGCCAATTTTGTAGGGTCAAAAGTGACTCAATTAATTAATGATGTACAAAGTTTCGCTGATTTTGTTTTAGGTATTGCAGGAGGTTTTTATGTCAGAAACTTACAGCCAATAGTTAACGGTTTTAATGATTTAAATACTAGAGTTCAAGGACCACTTAATGATTTTAGAAATACTTTTGTTGATGTTGCAAACTCTATCAGTAGAATATTTAGTGATGTATTTAATGGGCTGGCTGGCATTGTGAGTAGTGGTATTAGAACAGCTGGTAATGTAGCTATTAATCAAGCCAACAGATTAATTAATAATATTAACGATATAGTAAAATCCATACCTGAAATACCTGGTATCACTAAGCCTAAATTATTACCAACAATACCTGGTTTTGCTACTGGTGTTAGAAACTTTGGTGGAGGTTATGCTGTAGTAGGTGAACAGGGTCCAGAAATTATTAACTTGCCTAAGGGTACTAATGTATTTAATAATTCTGATACACGTAAGCTATTACAAGGTCAAAATGTTAGCGGTCTAAATCGTAATAATTCAGGGGGTATTGGTGAGTCCAGAGAATCAGTGACTAATATTCAAAATAACACTTATAATAACTTTGGTACTAATGCTAATCTATTTAAAACCAGACAATCAGCAATCTAATTATGGATTTAAACATACCTCAAATAATTCAATTCGGTTTTTATAATTTTCATGGCTTAAATGCAGTGAAACTTATTAAATCAGGTGCTAAGACTCAAATTGTATCTACCCCCTACTCTAACGGTTCAGTAAAACAAAATGGTTTAAGTGCTGATAAAAAAGATGATTTAGAGTATGAAATAAGCTTTTTGTATAACTCCGATGTAGATGATATTCATTCTATCCAAAGGTTAATGTATGAAGGACCTCAAATAGTCTTTTTTGCTGAGAAATATAATAAAAAAGTATATACAGGTAAAATGAGTTCAAATGAGGTAGATTATAGAATAAAATATAATTATGCTCATGTCATTGAGCCTATCACACAAAGTAATATAGAGGCTAGAGATAATGGCACTGAGTTTATAACATTGTCTTTTAAGATTCGTTTGATGACACCTTATATGTATGAGGCAGACAACGATTATTTAGTTTATTTGACCCCTGATAAAAAACATTTATATAAAAAGTTTTTGTATGGTAGCTTTTTCACTACTTATGGTGGAGGTGGCCAGTATGGTGATGATATAAATGAGACTACAGTCAAATTCAATTCGTTGGCTCGAAAAGAAAAGAAAATTTACATGGACAAAATAGAATGTAATGAAGCTGGTTTATTTTATTATTATGATGTATTTTTTTATTCTTTTGAAGGTAAGCCATTATATGGCAACCAACCGAGGCAAAGATATTTAGAGGTTGATTTTATTGATAACATGGCTCGTAACGAACCTTTATTAATTGACACCAATGTTTTGCCTAGTGGTATTGCAGACATAACACAAGGTATCGGACTCAATCTGATGAGTAATGCAACTAATAGTGTGTCAATTGTTTATTTTTTAAACTATAGCACTTCAGGTATAAATGCTAATGCTTTTGATCAAAACGAGTCTATAAGTTTGTATAATACATCTACACGAACAGGTTTTAAATTTACATGGTTAGCTCCTAGAGAACAGTGTCCTGGAGAAATAGTGATTAGAACTCAAGTCCAAGATGGAGTGTTTGACGGAAAGGGAAATTTTCTAGATCCTTATAATGATTATGCTGGTAAATATACACTCGAATATATGCCTCAAAGTAAATCAACATTTTTACTTGAATTTAGGGGCTTATATCCAATTTCAGAGTATGTCCAATATGAGCAAGGAGATATTTTACAAGCCAGACACAATGTAGCTTCTTCACCTACAAGAACAAATAAAATGATAATCAAAAATCTTAAAACATGGAATAGTTAATATGTCTATATCACCAAATACACCTAACGTTACTTTAGGCTCAGACGGTTCAAACGTCAACGTAGCTAACCCAATCAACAATCCTAATTGGAACTCACTTGATAATTATTTGCAGACCCAAAGAGCTTTTTATGAGCGTACTATTGGCGGTGCTGGTTGGACGGAAGATCAAATAGCCAATGCAGCTATAAGATCTAGGCATATTCGACCCCAAAAAAATATTATACAGATGACAAATAATGGCTTTACTTTAGGGAATAGTTTTAAGACAGCTCAACAAATCCAAGTTGTCACAGAATTTCCTAATGCAAATGTAGACTTATACTTACAACAAGCTTTTGAGGCTACAGGACCAGCTGGGGATTATCTTATAGGTGCGGTAATGGAAAGATCTAGTACTAGTGTTTTTACAGCTAGCACTTTAATAGCGGGTAATCAAGAGAAATTTTATTTTGTAACTTCAGGTCCAAATAGTCAATTTAGATATTTGAAATTTAGGATTATTGATTTAGTGCCTACAGCTGGTGTTTGGTATTATAGACTTAAAGTTATTTTAGCTAGTATTAATAATGCCAGTTTTGCAGGCGAACCTATATCAATTTTAGGTGCCAATGCGTCAGGCAACAACTTTGATAAATCTAATTATATTATATACGACATTAGCAACGGATTTACGGTTTAAATATGCTACAAATACATACTACTGATATAAACTACAATAATATTGTACCAATATATTTCGGGTCTTATGGTTTTGAGTTGGGTCGTATTATGACAAATTTAAGTCAATATAGAGAATTAGATATTACAATTAATCATAATCTTAATCATAGCTATAATTATCTAAGATCTATTCCAGAAGCTAAAATAAGAGTTAAAATTAATAATTATGAGATTGGCTTTTCTAAATCGGTTAATAAAATAACCCATTTATTAGTTTTAGCAGACACAGGGCAAGGAACAAATGAAAATACTACAGTAGGTTTAGATAACTTTAATAATGGATATTTAATATTAGATTATCCTCTTTCTTTAGAAGACTTTGTCATGATAAATGATAAAACATATTATTATATTCAGTCAGCTGATTATGAATCTGGTACTAAAAAGTATTATGAAATTCAAGTCTATTCAACGCAAACTGATACTACTGATAATGTAGAAATGTTGGAAGCTACTGACATTAATGCGTTGCAGGCTAGAATATATAGACAGGGTGTGAACTTTTTAAAACAGAATGCTAAAAGAATCAGTATAAAACAACAAATTAACAGATTAGAAGGTTCAAGTGATATTCATTTTTACTCTTCTATTTTAGAAATTAAAAGAGAAAAAAGAATTGTTCCACTTAATAAAGTCTATTCAGGTTTTGCTTTGAATTTGCTTAACGGTTTATCACCAATTAAATTTAAATTCATTTCTAAGCAAGAAGATAAAGTAATTCAAGTTCAAACTGGAGTATATGATAATTATGACCTATTAAACAAAATTGTGGAAGCAACAGGTTGGAAATGGCGAGAAATTGGCTTAGACAAAGATAACAATACTGTAGTAGAAGTCGGTGATTTTGATCAGTTACCAACTGTAGCTAGTGCCTATCAAATATCACAAGACAACTGGTTTAAACGTCCCGAAGTAGTTATTACTAATGTCAGAGAACTCTACCCTTCCCTAGACATAGATCTAATGCCTAATATATTTTTATTAGAAGGTTCTAAAATTAAGATTAGAGTTAAAGAAAATATCCAAAATATATTTAGGATACCCATAGATGGTTTTGATATTAACACAGAAAAAATATTTATTGGATTTAACAATGGAGTAGATTTATATAATTTTTTATGATGGAATTTAACAGTACTTTTGCGGATTCAGCAACTTCAGATACAAGAGATGGTAATCAAATTGTCATTGATACTTTGGTTGAAAAACAAAAGGATAAAATAGAGCAGCCACAAAATAGTTTTTTAGCTCAAAATATCTTTGTGCCTTGTGCAACTAATTTATTGACAGGTACACTGAACAGTCAAGGATTATATAAAAGAGCTAAAGGCAGTATTACATACTTGCCGACTTTTCAAGAGTTAGGGTATTCTCAAGTCAATACGGCTATACTGCAAGGTGGGGGATCTTTGGTCTCTAATATTACTGGGCCTACAACATCAGTTACGTCTGATTATACAATACCAATTTATTACACAGTAGAATGGTTTAACGATTTTGCAATGACTAACAACACCGACACAGGCGTTCTATATAGTCTGAAAGTTGGAGATGTTGTCTATAATAACACTACTAAAAAGTTTTCAAATTTATATTTTAAATATAGTTTTAATTTGTTTGACAGGTCTCTAAGCTCAGTAATTTCTAATAAAACTAAAATCAATACCTTACCTCAAGAATTATCGGCAATTTTGGGTGGATTATTTTTGTCTATTTATTTATCATTTGATATAACTTTACTCACAAGTCCACAAGCTATTTTATTTGGAAATAACACAAATAAACAAGTCTTAATGAGTAACTACTTTTTGTACACTGGTCTATCTATCTAATAGACATGACAAGTTATATCACCCCATTATTAGGTTATTAATAACTAATTATGTCGTATTTAAATTTTTTAGACAAAGCAGGCAACAATTTTAAGAATAAGATGGGCCTTGTTTTAATTCGTTCAGGTACTAACTCAGCTACAGGTACACGACGCAGAATAATAGATATGCAAGCTATTGATATTAAACCAGGGTTTTTGTATGGTCAGGATAACTTAGACGGTACTATAAGTTTGTATACTTTAAAATCTGCCTTTATTAATAATTTTGGTCAAAGTTCTTTACCTGCTAATACTACACTTACTTTAGCTACGCATTTTGACGTTGTTGGAGGAACTGGAGGAACTGTAGGAAATGGAGATGGAATTTCAACTTCTACATCTAATACTTGGACTGCTAAACAAATATTCACTCATGCTGATACTAGAGCAGCAATCACATTAGGTGAATCTTTAGCAATTCCCTCACCTAGTGCTAATGGTGATATTTACAACAGTGCTCAAGCCAAAGGTATTTTAATGAATAACAACGGAGCCTTACTAAAATTTGGGTACACCCTTGAAAAATCAAGAACTACAGTACAAATTTCTGCTTCTAATACTACAAGTCCTGTAGATTTATCTGTAACTACTCTACAAACTGGATTCTGGCAAACTGGCCGAACTAATAAGTTTAATTGGCTATTAAGATATAGCACCACAACAGGTACAAATAATATTACCTTAGAAATGTTACATGGTACTAATTCACTGGGTACATGCACTTTAAATCTACCTGCCTCAACCACAGACGGAGTTATAGATGTCAATGCCAGTTTTTCTGCAAATAATATAGTACCACCGGGTACATTTGCCTTATCAACCATAGGATATGCAGTGGCAGTCGCCCCAACAAGTGGAACTCCAGTGGGTGCCAGTTTTTCAGGCCCCGGTGGAAAAACCTCTGACTTAAGTATAGGTCAGAATTTAATTTTAAGGGCAACTTGGTCAGTGGCTAATGCTTCTAACTCAATACAAACCAGATTAGCTTCTCAAACTATAGTCTAAAATGACTTATGACAACTGTAAACATATCATTGACCGACTCGTTTGGCAGGGTGTTACAGACCGACATTCTTTTCAGACCGATACAGCCATTAAAAGTAAGTCGCTATTTATTGTCTATTGGAGGTTTACAGTCTATATCTACAAACGAATTAGGGCAAGCTACAATAAATCTATATGCTGGTAAATATGATGTGTATATTTTAACTACTAAATTTCAAATTATGGTTCCTGAATCTACAACTCCAGTGAATATATCAGATTTAATTCCAGCACTTAACCAAAATCAAATAATTGCAACAGAAACATACTATATTTTAACTGAAGCAGGAGGTAGGTTAGTTACCCCAGCAGGTCAAATTTTAATATTTCGATAACTATGGATACTCTTATAACCCAATTACCTCAAGCCTTATCAGTAAATAAGCAAGATCAAATTATCATTGTAGATAGTCAAGAAACTAATGCAGCCTTTCAAACTAAAATAGCAACTATTGAGCAAATAACTTCAGGTCTACAAGCCAAAACAGCTAGAACAGTGGCTGTTACTGATATTGTTCTTGCAGGTCTGCAAGTAATTCAAGGTGTAACTCTATTACCTAATGATAGAGTCTTGCTTACGGCTCAAACTATTGCTACCCAAAACGGTATTTATATTGTCTCTGCTGGCACTTGGACTAGACCAGACGAAGCCTTAAAAAATGCTGATGAGGTTATAATCTATGAAGGTGATAAAGCTGGTTCACGGTGGTTGTTAACTACACCCAACCCAATAACTTTAGATGTTACATCTCTGTCATTTATACCTCAAGGAGCTTCTTTACCTTTAGGTGATGAAAATCAGTTTTTAAATGGTAATCAACAGTTTGTAAATATTGATAAAACAACTGTAGGCTTGGACGATGTAGACAATACAAGAGACTCTGAAAAACCTGTATCTGTACCTGTGCAAACTGCTATTAGTAGTGCTATAACAAGTGTTAATGATACTTTAGGTAATGTAATTACTACGAATACCGCAACTATAGTTACACATGATGTTTTTAATGCTATAGAAAGAGAATATTTAAATGAGCAAATAGATGTAAGAGACGACTATATAAGATTAGTACCCCACTTTGGTGGCTATGGTAAAAATAATGGTTCAGCTAATCTAAATAGTATAAAATTTATATCGCAAGAATTAGACGTTGATTTTCATGGCGGTAAAAAGTTTTTTAATATGCTGCCAAATAAGAATGTATCCAATTCTGATAAGCAGGGTTTGATTGACTTAATGAGCGACGAAAAGGTTGGAAGATGTACAATCATCAACTGGGGTCTTACAGATTATTTTAATGGTGTCTTAGCAGGTAGCATGGACCAAGGAATAATTGATTTTTGCCAATGGTTAATGGCATATAAAGCCACAAGACCACAATTCAAAGGGGAAATTCTAATTAAAATTCTGCACGAAACTAATTTAACCTCAGGTTATATACACGCAGCCTGTAACCCTGTTAATGTAGCAAATGCAGGTGGTATTTTAGAGTCTATAGAAGTTTCTAAACAAGTGTTTAAAAAGATTGCAGATTTGTTTAGAAATAACACTAGATTGGATAATAAAGGTATGCCAACTGGTTCTCAAACTGTAGGTAAACCCTGGATTAAAATGGTCATGGAGTTAGCTTGTGCAAACAACACTTTGTACACTTATATGCCTGTTAAGGCTTTTTGTGTAAATAAAGAAGATTATGACATAGTATTCTTTAATCCATATAATAGATACTTTATTGCTTCAGGTGACGGAACATGGAGAGACTTTGAAGTATTTTGTAAAAATGTATTTGATCAGATAAAAGAAGTTGCAGGAGGTAAACCAATTGGTATTGGAGAAACTGCTACTGTCTCAGGTGGTAGAGTAACTGATACTTTCAGTAATTCATTTACGATTACTAATGGAGGTACAGGTTTTCCAGCAAATCAAAATGCTACTTTAATTCCTGCCTCTGCTATTACATCTGACGGTGTAAAACCTACTATAAGATATAGGACTAATGCAAGCGGTGTAATAACTAACATGTACGCTAATGACCCAGGTTCAGAAAATACAGTAGTTACAATTGCTAGTAGTTTTTCTGGTGGTACAGGTTTAAACGTTACTGTTAGGGTTAGAGGTCCAGAATACTCAAAAGCTAATTGGAATATTAGACAGTTGCTCTGGATTAAAAACAATGTAAGACATCTTAAATATTGGTCGCCTTTTTGGGAAAATAAAGGTTCTGATACTGACACAGACTGGGCAGGTTATAGAGATTGGGCGTGGAACTCTTTAGAACAGAAAATTAAGGGTGCTAAAATTCTTAGATATATTAATTTTAGAGGTGAGGCTGAAACTAAAGAATCAAGACTACAAGTTATTAGAGAAAATTTATGTCCTGACCCTTTAACAAAAGATATCACTAAGTGGGGCGTAAAAGGTTCAAATCCAGGTACTATATCACTAGAAACTGGGGCACTTCACATGATACCAGAGTATGATGTTATTACATCAGTTCTAAAAATTAGACACAACACAAAAACTAACAATCCTTCAAGTTTTCGGGTATGGTATCGTTTACCTGGAACTCATGCAAGTAATAAATACTTTCACCATAAAGCCTATATTAAGTTTATTCCTGACGATGGTATAACTAACGGTGAATTTCATTTAGGTGTTGAAAAGGACTCAAACAGTTCATTTGGTAATGCTTGGCCACCACAAGAAGCTTATAGCGGCTATCAATGGTATGAGGCAGGTGCAGCCGACGGTTCAGGGGGTAACGTTATGAACGGAGCCTTCCAATGCGGAACCTCTGTACCTGGCACATTCTACATGACTTTTGTAAAATTGGAATGTGGACAGAATCCTACACCTATTATGCTTACAAGCAATTCGGGTGCAGTAGCTTTATCAAATGCTAATACTTGGACTGCTAACCAGACTATAGACTCTAACTCTAATCTAGTCATACAAAGAGCTATTAAATTTGAAGATAGAGCTTTAGCTGGTACAAATGGAGAAGTGTTTATTGATGGTGGTAAAAATGCTTTGGTATTCATAAGATCAGGCCTGAAAAAACAAATTTCTACAGGTATAGGTTCAATGAACACTACCTATACAGTTACTAATACTACTACTGAAACTTCATTAATGAGTATAGGTAGTAATATTTTTCCAGCTGGATATTTTATAGGTGGAAAAGCTGTAGAAATAAAATTAAACGGACATTATAATACAGGAGCTTCAGCTAATATAATCTATCTTAGATTTACAATTAATGGAGTAGCAATGGTTATGTCAGGTGCTAATGCTGGATTTAATTCTTTACCTTTAAGTCAGGCCAATTCACAATGGAATTTTTATGGATTGCTAACTTTAAGAGCTGCAGGTACATCAGGATTTTTACAATTAAACGGTTGGGCTGATTTTTGCGAAAATTCCACTGGTCAAATCAAACGTATTGCTATGAATGGTAGCGGCTCAAGTACGATTAATACTACAGTAAATAATACTTACGGTTTTACAGCACAGTGGACTAATGCCTCAGCTAGTGATAATATTGTTACTAGAGCTGGATTAATTCAAGAAATTTATTAAACTTTTATGCAACAAAACTTAGAAATGTACAACGAAATCACCGCGTTTATCTCACAAATATTTGTTGACGCTGGTATTGATATTACACCAGATGAAAACGGGTGGAAAATAAATATTACCATCGAGCCAGATTATTTAATGATAAAAAATAATATCTCACCTATGGTCTATCATCTAGTAATACTTCATGCTTACGGCGCATTTACATCTGATATAACTGAAGAAAACTACAAAGATATAGAACCCCAACTTATTCAATTTATTAACAACAATCTTAAAAACAACTAATTTATTTAATCTATATGTCAAAATCTAACAATGCAAACATCATCAAAACAGTAAACTCTTATTTAGAAGAGAAAAACTACACTAAGACTGAAATAACTACATCACCCTCTAACGAAGGTTTTGACGTGACAGTCGTAATCAATGAACACACTCTAACTTTTGGAATGCAAGATGAAAATGATTCTAGCATGAATAAAATTATTGATGAATTTACTAGAGACATTCCAACTGATCAAATTAAATAACTATTTTTAAATTAACAGACTATGAAAATTATACAAAAAACCATTTCACCAAGCAATTGGTCGATTAAAGACTCTTATAAAGCTGGTATCTGTTTTCATTGGATTGTAGGCAATTTGTATTCTGCAGATTCAACTTTTAATGACCCTAACAGAAAGGCTTCAGCCCACTTTGGAGTTGGTGATCTGCCAGGTCAAGTACATCAATACGTAGCTGTAAATAAAGTAGCTTATCATGCTGGAGACAGCGACCCTTTTTGGGAAAATGGCTATTTTATAGGTATAGAACATTCAGGCGGTGAATTTTTATCAAACGGTACAAGACGTATTCCGTCTGATCAGTGTGTAGCTAATTCTATTGAACTTTGCGTTGATTTATGTCGTAAGCAAGGATGGGATAGGTTAATATTACCTTATAGTTACGATCAGAGGAATCAAGACCCTACAAACTTAATTAATCAATACAAAGGTCAACGCGTAGGTATTGCAGTTAGACATCGTAACATAGTTAATACAGGCACAGAGTGTAGCGGCTCTTTAGGTGTTGAATTTATCGTTGAAAAAGTCAATCAAATTTTAAATAATCGTCAATTAAGCTCCCAAACTATTGTAAATAACAGTCAAAATAATATGGATAAAGAAAAATTAATTAAAAAAATACAGTCATCTACAATATTTGACCAACCCCGAAAAGATCAATTATCAGCTGCGGTGTATGGTGATGACGCAGACCACTTAATTATTTGGTCTGGTGAACAAGCTATGCAAGACCATCGAAATTCAGAAAATAGAATAGCTGAATTAGAAACTCAATTAGCTAATCAAATCTCTGTTAAAATTCTTCCAACTGAAGAAGAAATCAAAAAAATAGCTGAAGAAAAAGGCTATAAAACTCCTGAGGAAGTTCAAGTCATGATAGAAGATGCTCTAAATGGAATCCGCAATGCTGATATTTTAGACAATCCAATAGTAATAGCTAACCCACATTTAGAGCTACCTAAAACTAAAACCCCTTTGCAGTCTAAGACTTGGACTATGACTTGGACTGGTATGTTAGCAATGGCTGCGTCTATCCAAGCAATATTGTATCAAGTAGGAGATTATGCTAGTATAATAGGTACAATGGTTATATCTGTGGGCAACATGGTAGGTTTAGAGCTAGACCCTAGTGCTACTCAAAACTTAATTTCTTTTGTTTTATATTCCGCTTCTTTAATTTTAACTTATTTGATTTTTGTTATGCAAAGAACTTATGTTGCAATTACTAAGCAATCGGAAACTGATATTAAAAATCTATTACCAGATATGAGCAACAAGTTATTTGCAATGATCGCTGATATTAATAATCGCAGACCAATCAAACCGATTCTTAAAAACCCTAAAAATGGCAACTTCTTTTCTCGAATATTAAGAAAGAAATAGTCTATGATTCAGAGTATTTATACTCTTTGGGAGTATATTAACCCTTGGTTTAGTATGCTGTCATCTTTTTATTTGTTGTATAATCTATTAGTCAATAGAGCTAGACTAAAAAAATACAGACAGACAATTTTAGACTCTAATAATCGTCAGAGTGAAAAATTAGATGTCTTGTTAGAAGAAATTCGCAAAAACCGTAAAATCAATCTTTGATGTGTATATTTACAAGCCGAGAAAGCCAAAATCTAAGAAGAGCCACATAAAGGCTCTTTTTTACGAGTTTGGGTATTTCATAATGTATCATATCAGAAATTATGAAAAAGTCTCTAAAAATACACGCCACAGGAACAAAGTTTTCAATGGTGTGTCATTTTTTGGTTTTTTTGTCGAAAATACTAAAATCAAGAGTGTCTACGTATCGGTGCTGTTACTAATGACGTCCTTAGTTGTGTTCATCTGTTTGTTAGAATTCAACAACACCCTCAATAAAGGGGTGGTAGTTTGGTATGAATATAAGAAGGTTAGGAATAACTAGTTTATTGTAATTATAATTCAAACATTTTAAGAGCTAATAAATATAGATTTTCGAGTTGTCCAATATCTTCGGCTATATCAATTTTACTCTGGTCTCGATGTTTAGCTCGTGTGTTTAAGTCAATATGATAAATTGATTTAAATTCTTTATAAAGCCTGTTCCAAACATAATTATAGAGAACCCCTTCGCCATGAGCATAAGCTCTAACGACTTCATTTATTACTGTTCTCATTTTCTTAGCTGGTACATTCTCAGCTAGATCGACTATTACAGCTTGTTTGTGTTCGAGTTGTTTTTCCATCATTTGGTTTACCTCATATTGAGTTGCCAATGCTCTTAGAGCTGAAGGGTAATCTTGTGGAGCTATAGGTTGTAAATTTACTTTACCAGTTTGTAATAAAGTGTCGATTTGTTGGTTCACCCAAATTTCAAAATCAACACTAACCCATTCGGCAAACTTCAAAGCAATTTTGCGATGAGCGAAAGTTCCCTGTTCTTTATCTCTACCTAATTTAATTTGGATTCCACCGTTTGGTGTAACCTTCATAAATGCCTCTAAAAATCTTTGAGTACGATTAGATTTTAACCAGACATCTAATCTTTTATTTGCTAACTTAGCTAATTTTGTTAAGTTGACTAGATCTCCATCAACTTCTAACGCTGAAATGTCAAATTTATCAGATTGATCTGTGGACACAGTTTGGTTGAATAAAGCAGTATTCATATAAGCAGTACTAATCCCTTAATGGACTAGACAGAAAGTAGGCTACTGCTTTAGGGATACCTACCCTCTGTTTAATCCACTACAGATTAATACAACTATAATATTATTATTTTGTCAAGTAATACGTAAAAGAAAACCCCTAGTGTAAAAATTTTAAACCTCAATAGGTTGTTTTAACTTAAGTATTTTGATTTTTTCCTTGCTCTCAGCTAAGTCTCTTATTTCTGGGCTTGTAATGTTAGTTTTAAGTAGAGCTACTAAAGCAACTTTAACAAGTTGATTATCTTTAAGCATAGGAAATCTACGCTTAGCTTCTTCTACTACAGCTTTGTTCTTATCAGTAATCGTCATGATTAACTGAGTTCTTTTAGGTGTTTTTTTAAGGTTTGTTGACATAGTAACTATACTATAAGTGATAGTTATATATTTAGCAAACTTAATTTAACATCGCTTTAATGTCTTGCTGGAGTTCTAGAAGTGAGCTGACTAACAAATATATGCCTCCTGCCTCAATTATAATCTCACAGGTTTTTTTTTGCTCATCAGATTGCCTACCTCCTTTTTCTCTTTTAAATTCTATACCTATAAATTTACCTTTAAGGCACAATAAGACATCAGGGCAACCTTTGCGTCCTGTTTTCATGAATCTGCCTGTAGCTAGTTTGACCGCTCCAGATTGAGTTCTAACTACATAACATATTCCTTGTCTCTCTAACATCTCTAAGTAAAATATACATTCTTCTTGCACTTGCTTTTCGGTTTTGCCTTTGCTTTTAGGTAATCCATAACTAATATTATTACTTTTAACAAAAGGTTTTAAGAGATTGTTTTTAGTTGTTGACATAGTGATTTGCGGATTATATGATAGCAAATATTAGCACTGTCTTTGCTCTTGGGAAACAGCTCATTTAAGTTTCTGTATTTAACAACTACAGGTTTAGATATTCTAACCTTAACTTTAGGTGGCTGATTTATTTCAGCTTGGTATTCTCTTTGTACTTGTTGTCGTAATCGATCTAATGCAGTCATATTTTATGAGTTTCTTTACCAAAGGTTATGGACAGTGTCCATTTAAAAAGTTTGATGTTTTGCCACCTATAAGGGTGAGCAATATTGAGGTTGCCAAAGTCTAATCGAAAGACTTTTTTTGTAGAATTATATATAACAAATATCATATAGTTGGATTTACCTGTTTAGACATCCAAACAAAAAAATCTGAAGTTGTCTGTCTGTATTCTTGTTGCTTTGCAATTGTCTGATTGTTAAACCAAAAGCCAAATAACAATGCAAGCAGAATAAAATAAATGACGTTGCTTAAAAGTTTGGATTTAAAAAACATAAACAAATTGATACCAGTAAATAGCATAAATTACAAAAACAAAAAATAGTATGTGAATAATTTTATCTTTTATAGTCATTAAAAGTAATATAATATATATTTTATAACTTGTCAAAGAATTTAATATATTTCTTTTTTAATTCTTCGAAGTTTTCGTTGCTATACAAAAACCCCTCCCCTACATTAGTGAGCTTAGGTATATCAAGAGTTGTTAGATCTAAGTTGTTATACAAAAACAAATCTCCTACATCAGTGAGCAGTGGAGCCTGAAACGATTCTAGGGTTTCGTTGCTATACAAAAACCAATCCCCTACATCAGTGAGCAGTGGAGCCTGAAACGATTTTAGGGTTTCGTTGTTATACAAAAATCCTTCCCCTACACTAGTGAGCTGATTGTCACTTAGTGTCACTATTTGTTTGTTTTGTAGTTTGATGATCATTAAATGTTATATTTTTCTTTTAATTCTTCGAAGTTTTGGTTCCTATACAAAAACCCATTCCCTACACTAGTGAGCTTAGGTAGATCAAGAGTTGTGAGGGTTTG